>DATGTY010000186.1:0-4437 GCA_035301605.1 Chitinophagaceae bacterium
TCAGTGAAGGAAGGAACCTAAAAGAAACTTTTGTAGATTCTATTGCTCAGGGGCGTGTGTGGAGTGGATTGGATGCCGTTCGTCTTGGATTGGCCGATAGCATAGGAGGGATTAAAATGGCTATTGCCGGAGCCGCAAGAATGGCTCATCTCTCTGATTATTCTTTAGTCACTTATCCACAGCAGGAAGTTCCTTATAAGCAAATACTGGAAAGTATCAATGGCGGAATTCATGCAAGTCTTATGGAAGAAAAAATGGGAAAATTTTTCCCTGTTTTTAAAGCTTTAAATAAAATAACTTCTTCACAAGGAAAAATTATGGCCAGAATACCTTTTGCTTTATATCGTTATTAAGGATTTCATTGGTTGTTCTATTTTACGCCTAAAAGCTACTCATTAAGCTAGTTCTTTTTGACGATTGATTACTTTTTGAACCATCTTATTGCGTCGTTTTTTTCTAAAAACGTTGAGCATACTATCCACTATATAATAAAAGCAGGGAACAACAATCAACGTCATTATCAGAGAACTGGTCAGTCCGCCAATAATCACCCACGCCATTCCTGATTTGACCTCAGAGCCGGCTCCCGAAGCCAGTGCCAAAGGCAGCATTCCAACAATCATGGCTATGGTGGTCATGAGGATAGGTCGGAAACGTTCTCTCCCGGCATCTACAAGGGCTTCCACCAATGTAGCGCCTTCGGTTTTTCGTTGATTGGTAAAATCTACCAGTAAAATACCATTTTTGGTCACTAATCCTATTAACATGATAATGCCAATAATGGAGAATACGGTGAGTTCATTCATCGTTAATGCCAATGCGAGAAATGCGCCAATAATAGCCAACGGCATTGCCATCATGACCACCAGAGGATATATTGCATTGTCATATAAAGCAGTCATGATAAGATAAACCAAAAGAATCCCTATTCCTAAAGCAGCCAGTAAACTGCCAAAAGCGTCTTCTTGGTTTTCTATCTCGCCGGAGAAACCCCAGGATATGCCTTCGGGTAGGGGAAGTTGTTCTATTTTATTTGCTATTTCATCACCTACGGTTCCTGTAGGGCGTCCCTGTACATTTGCCTGCACCGTTATAGATGGTAAACGATTGCTCCTTTCGAGTATGGATTCTCCCATGGTCTCGGTGATGTTAGCAAATTGATCCAGCGTGAATTGTTGTCCCTGTGGATTCGTGAATAGAAGGTTTTTTATATCCTCTGTTTTTGTTTTATCGACATCGTTTACTTCCACCATGATGTCGTACTCATTCCCCTTGTATTTATATTTAGCCTGGTTATTTCCTCTAAAAGCAGTTCCTAAAGCGGCGCCTACCGTTTGGGCATTGAGCCCAAAAGTCGACATTTTTTCTCTGTTCAACGCTATTCTTATCTGTGGTTTGGGTGTTTTGGTGCTAAAATCGGGATAGACTACTCCGGCAGTGGATTTTACCGCTACCATGATTTTATCTGCGGCTTTTCTAATTTTATTTCGATTACTTCCTCTTACTATCAGTTGTATTGGAGCCTGGTCTGCACCGCCTACAATGCTTACAGGAGCAACCGTTGCTTTTACGCCCGGGATTTTAGAAATCTTGTTCTGCATGATTTCACCAATCTCAATATCAGATTTTGATCTTTCATTTTGGTTGGTTAATTTAACATCTATTTGTGCCATGTTGCTGCTGCTACTTCCGGCCATTTGAGATCCGGAAACCCCAACATTTGAAAATACAGTTTCTACTTCCGGATTTTGCATGATTATATTTTCGGCTTTGTGCGTGACCTGATTTGTTTTATATAATGAAGCCGAGGGATCTAATTCTAATGTCATAATGAATTCCCCTTTATCTCCCTGACTAATAAAGGCACCACCAATAAATCCAAAAACAGGTAAACAGATAGATCCTACCAGCAGAAGAATAGTAACAATAAAGACCCAGCGCTTATGAAATAGAGACCATCGGAGTCCGGCAGTATAGATGTTGCGTACCTTAGTGATCTGATTCTCAAACCAAAGATTCATCCTGCTCCATGCATTTTTCTTTTTGAGGTTAGCAATTTTCCCCCAACGAGAAGCTAATAAAGGGGTAAGGGTGAAACATACTATTAGACTCATTAAGGTGGAAAATACGACGGTTAAGGAAAATTCCCTGATAATATTTCCAATCATACCCGAAACCATGGACATGGGTAGAAATACCACTACATCCACTAGGGTGATACACATGGCGGTATATCCAATTTCATATCGACCATCCACTGTTGCTCTGCGCTTGTTTTTTCCCATTTCCATATGTCGGTTAATATTTTCCAGAATAACAATGGAGTCATCCACCAGAATACCGACGACCAGAGACATGGCCATTAATGTCATTAAGTTGAGAGACATTCCAAAAAGGTACATGCCAATGAAAGTGGGAATGATGGAAGCAGGGAGTGCTACGAGAACAAAGGTCGCATTTCGTAAACTGTGTAAAAAGAACAACATGACTACAGATACAATTAAAACCGCCAATAGTAAATCATCCATTACCGCATTGGCAGATTCCAGCGTATAAGTCGATTGATCCGTTGCAATCTTAAAAGTTAAACCAATATCCTGATATTGTTGAGTCAGGTCTTTAATGCGTTTTTTGATATGTTCACTTACTTCTACAGCGTTAGCATCGGTCTGTTTTTGTATTTGAACACCAATAGCCGGTAGTCCGTCAATATGGTTTATCGTACTAGGTTCTTCCTGACTATTCATGACAGCAGCCACATCTCTTAGGTAGATCTTTCCGCCGTCTTGTGAACGTTGGATAATGAGGTCACTTAGTTGAGAGGCACTTGTAAATTTAGAATCAAATTCGATTGCATACTCATTATCCTGAGTCTGTATTTTTCCTGCGGGTGTAGAGAGACTGGCAGCGGTAATAACACTACTTACCTGTGCAATGCTAATGCCATAATAGTTAAGTTTATCTCTATTCACCTTTACTCTTATCCGGCGTTCATTAGCGCCTATTAGGCTCACTCTGCCTACACCCTCTATATTGGATAATTGAGGTTTTATTTGTTGATCCAGTAAGTCATAAAGTTTTTTGTCGTTTTCTTTTGCAGTGACGCTCATTCGTATAATGGGCAGATCTTCGGAGGAGAATTTATTGATGATGGGCGCATCTACATCCTCTGGAAGTATGGATAGAATTTGATTTACTTTTTGTTGTGCTTCGGTTTGTGATTTATCAACATTGGTTCCGTTTTGAAATTGCACAATGACCATGGAAGCCCCTTCGAGGGATTTAGAATTAATTTTTTTAATCCCTTCCATGGAGGAGACTGCGTCTTCTATCTTTTTGGTTACGGTGTTTTCAATCTCCTGCGCAGAAGCTCCGCGGTAAGTAGTTACAATACTGACTACCGGGAAGTCCATCTTCGGTAGTAAATTATAATTCAGTTTACTGTAACAAAATATCCCGAAAAACAAAAGAACGAAGAAAATGACAACGATAAGTAAGGGCCTTTTGATGGCCAATTCTGTGAGTTTTTTCATCTGGAAAGATTTATCTTAATTTGTTCTATTTCTTTACTGATTTCACGGGGGTTCCTGCTGTAATATTGATTAATCCGGAAGTAATAACCGTATCCCCCGGGTTTAATCCTTTTATTACTGCTATGTTATTTTCATAACTGTCTCCGGGAGTAATTTGTTTTACTGCGGCTTTACCCGAAGAATCGATAACATATACCATCGGATTGTCTAAGCTCTGAATAAGTGCGCTTTTAGGAATAAGCATACGTTTGACGTGATTTTTCTGTTCGAAGTCCACGTTTGCAAAACTTCCTGATCTTAAAGGATGATCTTTCCTGTTATTGAGTGTGACTTCTACCTGATAATTGTGTACTTCGTCTCCCTTCTCACTGATAAAAGTAATTTTTCCTTTAAAAACAACTCCGGGATAGATATCTGTTGTGATTTTCACTTGCTGTCCTTCTTCCAAATGATAAACCTCCTGCTCTGTTACCATTACGTCTGCTTTTAAACGATCGACAGCTACCACATGTCCGAGTATGGCACCCGGGGATACATATTCTCCGGTTTCTTTTTCTTTAGTAATAATTTGTCCGCTGAGGGGGGCTTTGATGCGGTTATCGGAGATTTGATCCTTTATTTGGGCTACTTTATTTTTTGCATTCTCGTAGTTGTATTTTGTATCCTGGAAGTTCATCGTGGTAGTGGCATCACCTGCTAATAGGGCTTTAGCCCTTTTATAGTCCTTTTCGGCTTTGTTTTTGACCAATTGTGCTGCCTTAAGATTTAGATTGAGCATCGAATTGTCTATACTGGCCAGCAACGCTCCCCGGGAAACATAATCACCCAATTTGAAATTGACCTGAACCAATTTTCCTGCACTGGCGGCTGTGATATCAGCTTCTTTAAATGGAATTAATGTTCC
>DATGTY010000187.1:0-3738 GCA_035301605.1 Chitinophagaceae bacterium
AAAAATTAAAAAATCTAATTTTATGGCATACGATATCATTGTTATTGGTAGTGGTCCCGGCGGATACGTAGGAGCAATTAGAGCTTCTCAATTAGGATTTAAAACAGCTATAGTTGAGAGGGAATCTCTAGGCGGAATTTGTTTAAACTGGGGCTGTATTCCAACGAAAGCTCTTTTGAAAAGTGCAGAGGTAATGGAATATGCACAACACGCTGAAGATTACGGTGTTAAAATTAAAGACCCGGAAGCAGATTTTGATGCGATTATCAAAAGAAGCAGGGGCGTAGCAGGAAAAATGAGTAAGGGGGTTCAATTTCTGATGCGAAAGAACAAAATAGATGTTCTAAACGGAGAGGGGAAATTGAAATCAAAAGGAAAAGTAGAGGTTACCGATAAAGATGGCAAAAGCAAGGAGTATGAAGCTAAACATATTGTTGTGGCTACCGGTGGACGTTCTAAAGAACTACCCAGCATGAAGATTGACCACGAAAAAGTGGTTGGATACCGAGAAGCAATGAATTTGAAAAAGCAACCTAAATCTATCATAATTGTGGGTTCCGGTGCAATAGGGGTTGAGTTTGGTTACTTCTATCACAGCATAGGAACCGATGTTACTATCGTAGAATTTCTACCTAAAATTGTTCCCGTAGAAGATGATGAAGTTTCTAAAGAGCTTCAGAAAAGCTACAAAAAGAAAGGGATAAAAGTCATGACCAATTCCGAAGTTACCAAAGTAGATACTTCCGGAGATGGGGTGAAAGCAACGGTTAAAACAAAAAAAGGAGAAGAAAATCTGGAAGCAGATATCCTTTTAAGTGCTGTTGGGGTAGTTGCCAATATTGAAAATATTGGGTTAGAGGACTTAGGTATTAAAACAGAGAAAGGGAAAATTGTAGTAGATGAATTCTATAAGACTAATGTTGATGGTGTTTATGCCATTGGGGATTGTGTTCCCGGGCAGGCACTAGCACATGTTGCTTCTAAAGAAGCTATTACTTGTATAGAAAAGATTGCACATGGAGAAAAGAAATTTAAGCATCAGCCTCAGCCATTAGATTATGGTAATGTGCCAGGCTGTACTTATTGTCATCCCGAAGTTGCTTCTGTTGGACTAACTGAACAAGCTGCTAAAGATGCAGGTTATGATATCAAAGTTGGTAAATTCCCATTGTCAGCTTCCGGAAAAGCTTCTGCTGCAGGTGCCACTGAAGGCTTTATCAAGGTGATTTTTGATGCTAAATATGGCGAATGGCTCGGTTCTCACATGATTGGTCATAATGTGACGGAATTGATTGCAGAAACTGTTCTTGGTCGTAAGTTGGAAACAACACATGAAGAAGTGCTGAATGCGATTCACCCACATCCAACCATTAGTGAATCTGTTAAAGATGCCATTGAGGTAGCTTTCGATGAAGCGATTCATTTGTAATTAAATAGCTTATAATATTGACAAATCCCGGTATGATATTCATATCGGGATTTTTACGTTGGATGGTTTTAGGTTAAAATGCCAAACATTCTTAGCTTTGTAACATAATTTTAAAACATGAAGAAACTTTCCTTTGTCGCCATAGCACTTATTGTATCTGTAAGCGTATTTTCCTGCCAATCATCCAATAAAAAGGAAAATCAGAAAACAACCGAAACTTCTGCTTTACAACAAAAGGTCAATCAGTATGCCACTGTAAAATTAACAACCGACCTTTCTCAATTGACAAATAATCAAAAGAAGATGATTCCGTTGTTAATCAAAGCTGCTAAAGTGATGGATACTTTGTATTGGTATCAGACCTATGGAGATTGGGATAGCCTGTTAGGTAGCCTAAGTGATTCTACTGTTATTAAATATGTAAAAATCAATGTGGGACCTTGGGATCGTTTAGATGAAGATAATCCTTTTGTCAAAGGAGTAGGAGAGAAGCCACTTGGTGCAAATTTCTATCCCAAAGACATGACCAAAGAGGAATTTGAATCTGCCGACATTTCCAATAAAACAGGGTTGTATAATTTTATTAGACGGGATTCTGCAGGAGAGTTATATGCATTACCGTATAATGTGAAGTTTAAATCTTCTTTGAAAACGGCTGCAAAATATTTGAAAGATGCAGCACAATATGCTGAAACTTCCGGATTGAAAAAATATCTAAATTTACGTGCAAAGGCTTTGTTGACCGATGATTTTTATGATAGTGATGTAGCCTGGCTTGATATGCGGGATAATACCATAGGGATAGTCATTGGCCCTATTGAGACTTATGAAGATCAACTTTTTGGTTATAAAACCTCTTATGAGGCTTATGTATTGATTAAGAACAAAGATTGGAGCAAAAAATTAGCCAAATATGCTGCTTATCTTCCTGAATTACAAGAAGGATTGCCTGTTCCTGAAAAATATAAAAAGGAAACACCCGGAACAGATGCTGATTTGAATGTGTATGATGTGCTATATTATGGTGGATTTGCGAATGCCGGAGCCAAAACAATAGCTATTAACCTGCCCAATAGCGAAAAGATTCAAATGGAGAAAGGCTCCAGAAGATTACAATTAAGAAATGTAATGAAGGCAAAGTTTGATAAAATTTTGGTACCCATTGCTGATATTTTGATTACACCAAAGCAACGGAAATATATAGACTTTGATGCCTTCTTTAATAATACCATGTTTCATGAAGTAGCGCATGGTTTGGGCATTAAAAACACCCTTAACGGAAAAGGAACTGTGCGGAAAGCGCTAAAGGAATATGCCTCTGCTTTGGAAGAAGGGAAAGCAGACGTTCTCGGATTATACATGATTGAACAACTGTTGAATAAAGATGTGCTTCAGGGAGATATCAAAAATTTCTATACTACTTTCATTGCGAGTATTTTCAGGTCGGTTCGATTTGGGGCCGGCGATGCCCATGGCATAGCAAATATGGTTAGATTTAATTATTTCAAAGAACAGGATGCATTTACTCGTTTAGATGATGGCACTTATAAAGTGAATTTTGATAAGATGCAGGATGCCGTAAAAAGCCTATCTCATTTGATTTTGACATTACAGGGAAATGGCGATTATGCAGGTGTAGCAAAATTGGTGAAAGAAAAAGGCAAGATTGGACCACCATTGCAAAAAGATTTAAACCGTTTAGAGAAGGCCAATATTCCGGTAGATATTATTTTTGAACAAGGAGCAGATGTTTTGGAATTAAAATAGTATATTTGTGTGGAAATAAGTATTATAAAGTGCTTGTTGTCATAGCTTAAGCGGAAATATTTACCTGCCGAAGTTTTAACGCAGGCAGGGCTCAGTGATAAGCGGAAATAGCTCAGTTGGTAGAGCGTCAGCTTCCCAAGCTGAAGGTCGCGGGTTCGAGACCCGTTTTCCGCTCATTTTTTCAATAGCAGTATTACTCTAAAGGACATTTATTTTTTGCTGAAGGTCGCGCCCGCCTGCTGCGCATTCGGGCAGGAGTTCGAGACCCGTTTTCCGCTCATTTTTTCAATAACAGTATTACTCCTTTATTTTTTGCTGAAGGTCGCGCCCGCCTGCTGCGCATTCGGGCAGGAGTTCGAGACCCGTTTTCCGCTCATTTTTTATGAAATTTCAAGCTGTGGATTAAGAACCCGAAATTTTTTTTTAATGTATTTGTTTATTCCAATAATTATTGGTTAGATTCTGTCAAACGTCCTAATTTTTGAAGAACCTGCTTCATGTCTTCCGGTTTTTGGGTGCCAATTAAAAACCTTTCTCCAGTG
>DATGTY010000188.1:0-5825 GCA_035301605.1 Chitinophagaceae bacterium
TATCCGGGTGATGTTTTCTATCTGCATTCTCGCTTATTGGAACGTGCTGCTAAGATTGTGAGCGATAATAATATTGCAAAAGACATGAATGATCTTCCGGAATCTCTGAAAGGAAAGGTTAAAGGCGGCGGTTCATTAACAGCGCTTCCTATCATTGAGACACAGGCAGGAGACGTTTCTGCTTATATTCCGACCAATGTTATTTCTATTACGGACGGACAGATTTTCTTGGAATCAGATGCTTTTAATGCGGGTATTCGTCCGGCTATTAATGTAGGTATCTCTGTTAGTCGTGTGGGGGGTAGTGCACAGGTTAAATCTATGAAAAAGGTGGCTGGGACTTTAAAACTGGATCAGGCACAATATAGAGAAATGGAAGCATTTGCCAAGTTCGGAAGTGATATGGATGATGCGACTAAAGCTGTTCTAAATAAAGGAGAAAGAAATGTACAGATCTTGATTCAGAATCAATTTTCTCCTTTGACTGTTGAAAAACAAATTGCTATTATTTATCTAGGTACCAAAGGATTACTATCCAAGGTTCCGGTAAATAAAATTAGAGACTTTGAAGAAACTTTTCTTAATGAAATGGAAGCACAGCTACCCGAGGTGTTGACTGAATTTAAAAACGGGAAATTGCCGGAAGAAGGTATTAGCCGTATGGTTCAATTAGCGGAGGGAATTGTTTCTCAATATAGTGAATAATATTTCTATTATTTAATATTTCTAAGGCTGCAATTTTATTGCAGCCTTTTTTCATGTTTATAATTTTCTGTTATAATATATTTTTGTCTTATTACTTGTTTTTCGCTTTAAAAGTTTCTCAATTATTAGTACCTTTACAAGTATTATATTAAGTAAATATAGATATTACGATATGGATAAAAAAATTGCTTCTCTAAGAAAATTACAAAGTGATGGAGTAGCTGTAGAAAAACTTCCTTTTTCAATAAGGATTTTGTTAGAAAATGCAGTTCGAAATCATGATGGGTTTAGTGTTACGGATGAACATGTGGAAACCTTAAAAAACTGGAAACCCAAGGGTGTGGATAAGGAAGTTCCTTATAAACCCGCTCGTGTCTTGATGCAGGACTTTACCGGAGTTCCCAGTGTGGTAGATATTGCTTCATTACGTGCTGAGGCTGTTCGCAAAGGCAAAGACGGTTCCAAAATTAATCCTGCTATTCCTGTTGATTTGGTCATTGATCACTCTGTTCAGGTTGATTTCTTTGGGACAGTAGAAGCCTATAAGAAGAATGTTGCTTATGAATATGAACGTAATAAAGAGCGTTATCAATTATTGAAATGGGCACAACAAGGATTAGAAAATTTTACTGTAGTGCCTCCCGGCATGGGGATTTGCCATCAAGTAAATTTGGAACATTTAGCTAAGGGAGTGATAGAACGCGATGGATGGGCATTCCCGGACACATTGGTTGGCACAGATTCTCATACCCCTATGGTGAATGGAATTGGTGTTCTTGGTTGGGGAGTAGGAGGAATTGAAGCAGAAGCAGCGCTTCTGGGGCAACCTATCTACTTCAATAGTCCTCAGGTAGTAGGATTAAAACTAACGGGTAAATTACCGGAAGGAATTACTGCTACTGATATGGTATTGAATATTACTAAATTATTGAGAGATACCGGAGTAGTCGGTAAATTTGTGGAAGTCTTTGGTGATGGATTAAATAATCTTACTGTTCCTGATAGAGCAACTATTTCCAACATGTCTCCTGAGTTTGGTTGTACTGCTACCTACTTCCCCATAGATCATCAGACTTTGGATTATATGAAAAAGACCAATCGTTCTGATGAGCACTTGAAAATGGTGGAGGAATATTGTAAGGAAAATCTAATGTGGAGAGAAAATGAAGATCAGATTGAATATTCTAAAGTGGTTGAATTAGATCTTTCAACATTAGAACCCACTGTAGCCGGACCTAAACGTCCTCAAGATAAAATTTTAGTGAAGAATTTACATGACAAATTTGAGGAACTCATTTCTGGTGAAGAGTTTAACCGTCATTATATTCCGGTAAAAAGCAGAAAAGAAAGTGCATGGCTTTCTGAAGGTGGTTCGGGAACAGAATTTACTTATCAAGAAAATGATGATATAGATGACGAGGCAGTAACAATTAATGGTAAGAAGAAATTAAAAACGGTTCATATTGATGTAAATGCTGAAGAAGAGTATAATCTAAGTGATGGAGATATTGCTATCGCAGCTATTACAAGTTGTACCAATACTTCGAACCCGAGTGTTATGCTAGGTGCCGGTTTAGTAGCAAAAAAGGCAGTAGAGAGAGGGTTAGATATAAAACCCTGGGTGAAAACAAGTTTAGCTCCTGGCTCTAAAGTCGTTACAGAATATTTAGATCGTTCTAACCTGACCGATTATCTGGAAGCATTACGTTTCCATACCGTTGGCTATGGCTGTACTTCCTGTATCGGAAATAGCGGTCCTTTACTTCCTCACGTTGGTAAGGCCGTGGAAGACGGAGATTTGATTTTGGCTTCTGTACTCTCAGGGAACAGAAACTTTGAGGCTCGTGTTCATCCACAGGTAAAAATGAATTTCTTGATGTCTCCAATGCTGGTCGTGGCTTATGCCTTAGCTGGTCGTGTTGACATCGATTTAACCAGTGAACCTGTTGGTAAAGATCCCAATGGAGATCCTGTTTATCTCCAAGATATTTGGCCTTCTCAAAAGGAAATCAATGATTTGATGATGGATTGTTTGAAACCGGAAGACTTTGAAAAAAGTTATGGGGTTATTTACGATGGAGAGGAACAATGGCAGAATCTAGAAGCTTCTACAGGACAGAATTACGAATGGAGCGACGAATCTACATATATTAGAGAGGTTCCTTTCTTCAAAAATTTGCCTGAAAAACCGAAAGAGCCTGAAGATATTAAAGGTGCGAGAGTATTACTTAAACTCGGAGAGTCTGTTACAACAGATCATATCTCTCCGGCAGGTGCCTTTAGCCAGAAATCTCCTGCAGGACAATATTTAACAGAACATGGAGTAGAACCCCGTTTGTTTAATTCTTATGGTTCCCGTAGAGGAAATCATGAAGTAATGATGCGGGGGACTTTTGCTAACGTTCGAATTAAAAACCAGATTGCAGAAAGAGAAGGTGGTTATACCACACATTTCCCTGATGGAAAGGAAACTACTGTTTTCGATGCTGCCATGCAATATGAAAAGGACAATGTTCCATTAGTAGTTTTAGCAGGTTCTCAATATGGTAGTGGTTCTTCCAGAGACTGGGCTGCCAAAGGAACGATTCTTCTAGGAGTAAAAGCTGTCATAGCAGAAAGTTATGAACGTATTCACAGAAGTAATCTGCTTTGTATGGGGGTATTGCCATTGAAATTTCCTGATGGAAAAAATGCAGATGATTTCGATCTAAATGGTAAAGAAACTTTTGATATTTCAGGAATAAGCGAAGGTTTGACCCCTCACAAACTATTGAAAGTTACAGCCACAAAAGATAATGGTGAAACGGTAGAATTTGAAGCTAGTTGTGAGCTAAATTCTCAGATGGAAATCGATTATCTAAGAAATGGAGGTATCTTACAATATGTATTGCGTGATTATATGGAAAAAGGTTAATTCTTCTTTTAGAAATACAAAAAAGGTCGATAGAAATATCGACCTTTTTTAATTCAACGGAATAAAAAATCCTCCTATCTATTTAGAATTTCTTTTCTTGTACGGGTGGCAATGTCCTGAATCATTGCTTTGTGAACTAAATCAGAATCAGTTATTTCCGCTTTCATCTTGCTGAGTAGAATATCCACCTCCTGACTGTTATTCAAAAGCTGGAGGTTTAATGCACGTTGCCCCTGTCGCAACCAATAGTCCGGATTGTTTTTACTGAGCGTATCCAAAACCTTACGATAGATGCTGTCTGCTTGTTTATATTTTTTTTGTGCATTTATGCTATCGCCCTGTCGTTCAATAAGAACGCCAATGATAGACTTTAGATAAGCTTCTTTCAAAGGATTTTTTACACCGGCTTTTTCTAAGTCCATTAAAGTTTTTAATCCATCCTTATTTTTACCTAATTTATCCAGCGCTGTGTATTTATTCCAGTATGCAGCGTAATAATCCGGCTGAATTTGAATAGCTTTATTATAAAGTTCAATGGCGTCGAGAATACTGTCTTTAGAAGAACCTGCATTAATAACGAGTTCCTGTGCTTCATTATTTAATTCTACAGCTTCTTGATCAATGTTGTTTTTTCCTGTTTGGGAATGACATGAAGCGATGAAAAACAAGAGTAAGACTATAAGAAAAGAGTTTCTCATATAATTGAAATTTTATTTAGACGTAAAATAGACTTGTAAAAATAATAAGTAAAAGTATATATCTAAATATTCTGTTCGTGTGTAATTTTAGCTCCGGTAAGAGCTTCCACCGTTTCAATTATAGCAGCTGCGTCAACTTTCGCTTCTCTTCTTTGTTCTTCCGGATTGCCTTGTCTTATAATCTTATCATGAATGCCTAATATTTTAATTTGGTTATGATGATAATTATTTTCATTTGCCCATTCCAGGATAGCACTGCCAAATCCGCCATTTACAATTCCTTCCTCTATTGTAATCACTTTATCAAATTGAGTGAAGACATGATGTAACAAATCTTTGTCTAAAGGCTTTACAAATCGCATATCATAATGTGCCGGATAAAGACCTTCGTTGTGAAGTGTTTGTGTGGCTTCTACAACAAAATTTCCGGAATGACCATAAGACAAAATAGCCACTTCATTTCCTTCTTGTATCAATCGTCCTTTTCCTATAGGAATTGCTTCAAAAGGAGTATGCCATTCTACTGTAACACCTTTGCCTCTCGGATAACGAATGGCTATAGGATGTTTCATTTCAGGTAACTGGGCTGTGAACATCAGATTTCGCAATTCGGGTTCATCCATTGGCGCACTGACAATCATATTGGGAATACAACGCAGATAGGCAATATCATAAAGTCCCTGATGAGTGGCTCCGTCCTTTCCAACCAAACCCGCACGATCCAGACAAAATATTACCGGCAAGTCCTGTATAGCAACATCATGAACAATTTGATCATAGCCACGCTGCATAAAGGTGGAGTAAATGGTGCAGAATACACGCATTCCTCTGGTTGCTAGTCCTGCAGATACGGTAACAGCATGTTGCTCACAAATTCCCACATCCAACGCTCTATCCGGCATTTCTTTCATCATGTATTTCAAAGATGAGCCGGAAGGCATGGCGGGCGTAATACCCATGATATCTTTATTTTTTCTGGCGAGTTCAATGATGGAATGTCCGAAAACATCCTGAAATTTTGGTGGATGCGGTCCTGTATTGACTTTTTTTATTTTTCCCGTCACTTTGTCAAAAAGACCGGGGGCATGCCAGGTGGTCTGATCTTTTTCAGCCTGCTCAAATCCCTTTCCTTTGATAGTATGTACATGTAAAAGCTTTGGACCCGGAATCGTCTTCATTGCTTCCAGAGCATCTACCATCTTATCAATATTATTTCCATCTATTGGTCCAAAATAGCGCATGTTTAATGCTTCAAAAAGGTTACTTCCTTTAGATACCATTCCTTTTAGCGCGGTTTCTACCTTGGAGGCAATATCCCGACTTTTATTTTTCCCCAGAGGTAATTTCCCCAGAATTTTCCAAACATCATCTCTAAACTTATTAAAAGTGGAAGAGGTGGTAATCTTGGAAAGATAATCTTTGAGTGCTCCCACATTGGGATCAATAGACATGCAATTGTCATTCAGAATAACCAACAAATTGGTATCAGAAACGCCGGCATGATTTAA
>DATGTY010000189.1:0-3873 GCA_035301605.1 Chitinophagaceae bacterium
CCAGAGATTATATGAAGACATTGGTACGTCGTGAGCGTTCGGTCTCTTTTGAGCATATATTTGCCCATTGTCAGGACCGACTGCATGCTATTTTTTTATTTTTATCGGTATTGGAATTGGTTCAACAAAAATTTATGAAAATCATGTTGGGAGAAGGAAGGAATAATTTTTTACTCGAATATGAAAATTCTGAAGCGGAAAATGATATAAAAATCTAAAGAAGGGATATTTTATAGCACAAAGAAAACCCTTTGGAATAGGGTAACCCCTATCCCAAAAAAAAAGTAATGAAGTTATAAAAGATTAATCTTCTACCTTCAATTTTTTCACTTCGTTAACAAATTTCTTTGACGGTTTGAAGGCCGGGATATAATGTTCCGGAATTTGAACGGCTACATTTTTCTTGATATTTCTACCTACCTTTGCAGCTCGTTTTTTCGTAATAAAACTACCAAAACCGCGAATGTAAATGTGCTCTCCCTGGGATACATTGTCCTTGACCTCTTTGAAGAAAGCTTCAAGAGTGACCAAAACATCAACCTTGGGAATGCCGGTGTTTTCGGCAATATTGTTAATGACATCTGCTTTTCTCATATCTTGTTATTTCTTTTATTCCTCAAATATAGTTATAAAAAATTAAAAACCAATAAATTATTCATGTGTGTTTTTAATCCTGTATAAAGCAATAAGTTAATGAATGTATCTAAACGAAACAAAAGTAAGGGTTTATGCACAGAAAGGGCTGTTCTATTTAATCAAAAATTAAAGAAATGGCATGCTTTGCATAGTCGTTCTTTTCCCTGGATAGGAGAAAAAAATCCTTACAAAGTATGGCTCTCGGAAATTATTCTTCAACAAACAAGAGTGGAGCAAGGTTTGCCTTATTATGAATCCTATTTGAAATATTTTCCGACTATAAATGATCTGGCGAATACAGATGAGCAATTGGTTTTTAGGCTTTGGCAAGGATTAGGGTACTACAACAGATGCAAGAATATGCTCAGGACGGCGAGGATTGTTGCTGAGGAATATCAGGGGAAATTTCCAAATACTTACGAAAAAATTATCCAATTGCCGGGTATTGGTCCATATACAGCTGCAGCTATTTCTTCCTTTGCATTTAATCTTCCTCAGGCTGTTGTAGATGGAAATGTAGAACGCTTTCTTTCACGCTATTTGGGTATTGAGGAAGAAGTGAATACAGCGAGCGGGAAAAAAGTCTTTACACAGGTAGCAACTAATTTTTTGGATAAGAATAACCCTGCCGATTTTAATCAGGCCATGATGGATTTTGGTGCCACTGTTTGTATGCCACGTCATCCTGCTTGTTCAAGCTGTCCGTTTAATATGGATTGTGTGGCTTTAGAAAAAGGATCTATTGATAAGCTGCCTGTTAAAAAGAAAAAAAAGAAAGTTAAAAAGCGATATTTGAATTACTTTGTTTTTCGTTATAAAGATAATTTGTATATACGCAAGCGTCCGGCTGGAGATATCTGGCAAAATTTGCACGATTTTTTACTTTTTGAGAGTGATCATCGACTTTCAGAAAGTAAAATGAAAGAAGTTTCTATTCTTCAACAGGCTATACCTAAAGGAGAACAGCCTTTATTTATTGCGTTTTTTTCCTGTGTTCATCAGTTAACACACCAAAAATTGTATCTTCATTTTGTAGAGATCGAATTAGATAAGTCGCCTTGCTTATCCGAAGATTTTTTTGCCATAAATATAAAATCTAGAGATAATTATGCATTTCCTCGTCCTTTGGTAAGGTTTTTGGATAGAATGGAGCAGCTTTAGATAATTCTTAATTTCGAAATGATAAAATAAATAATTATTTACTGAGAAGTTGAATTATGAAAAGTGTAAATAAAGTAATATTGGTAGGAAATTTGGGACAAGATCCTGAAATGAGGTATTTACCCGGAAATGTTGCGAAAGCAAAGTTTTCTTTGGCAACAAATCAGCGCTTTAAAAATAAAGCAGGAGAGTGGGTAGAGCAGACGGAATGGCATCGGATTGTATTGTGGCGCAAACAAGCTGAAATAGCAGCAAAGTTTTTGAGTAAAGGGAATAAAATCTATCTTGAAGGACAGCTGAAGACTCGTAATTGGGTAGGAAAAGATAACTATCAAAAATCAGTGACTGAAATTATCGTTGATGAGATGATTTTATTGGATAGAAAAGAAGAATAGGATGTAGATTTTATAATCAGGATTCGGAAAATATTATTTATATTTGATAAAGAAGCAGGTTAACTAAATTATAATAAATCTTTGAAAATTATACTCATTTTATTGCAAAGTCTTGGGAAAATAGAGGCAACCCCGCCGGTGGTTATTATTTTAATCTTCTTTTGTCTTCTGTTTTTTTTCATCTCCGCTGTTTGCTCAGGAGGGGAACAGGCTTTTTATTATCTGGATGATCAGGATTTTAAAAGGATTAAGGCAAGGGATGATAATGAATCCAGAAAGTTGAATACGCTTTTGGATCGTCCTCGGGTATTGACGACAACATTGCTTATTTCTCGAACAATTAGTAATGTGTTGTTGATTTTTATACTTAATGCATTAATAGATTTCCTTGTAAGTATTAAGGTATTTCCAACGTTATCAATAACCATTAAGATTATTGTTATCTTTTTCTTATTGGTTTTGTTTTGTGAAACCATGCCCCGAGCATATGCTCGACAAGAGAAATTGAGAATGGCTTTTTTTGCTGCGCCATTAGTGAGTAGTCTGGTGAGTATTTTTGAGTCTGTTGCTGTTTCCCTGATTGATATGTCTGATTGGTTGAGTGTGAAGGTGTTTAAGAAGAGCAATGAATTATTGACTGTAACAGATTTGGAAGAAGCTTTTGCCGGAACACCTGAAACGGGAGAAGAAAAGGAAGAAAAAGAAATCTTAAGGGGGTTGATTGGTTTTGAAGGGCTTACGGTTCGGCAGGTGATGAAAAACCGTATGGACATTGTAGGCGTTTCAGAAAAAAGCACTTTTTCAGAATTGCTGGAAATAATTAATAGAGAACAGCGCTCCCGGATTCCTGTGTATTCGGGAGATATGGATCATATTATCGGGGTCATAAATATCAGAGACCTTATTGGACATGTGGGGGAAAATGAGTTTGATTGGCAAACGGTGATGAGTCGTCCGATGTTTGTGCATGAACAAAAATTAATTAAGAACCTATTGCAGGAGTTTCAACTCACACATGCTCATTTAGCAGTTGTTGTTGATGAATTTGGAGGAACGAGCGGCATTGTTACGATGAAGAATATTATGGAGGAAGTCGTAGGAGATATCGGGAATGAAGTGGGTCGAAATGATATAAATTATAAGCGACTAAGTGATAAAGAGTTTATTTTTGAGGGGAAAATTGCACTTACCGAAGCCGTCAGGGTATTAGATTTGCCTTTAGGCTTTTTTAGTGAAGTGAAAGGCGACAGTGAATCTCTTGCCGGATTAATTTTGGAGATGGCTGGAAGTTTTCCTGATGAAGGGGAAGAACTTTCTCAAGAAGGATTAATCCTTATACCTGAAGAAGTGGCAGATCTTAGAATTACTAAAGTGAAAATTATTTTACCTTAGCGAATCGATTCAGTAAACTGTTGATGAATGAAGTTAGAGAAAACCTGCTGTTGTATATTGCTCTTGTTGGTTACGATAATTTCGGCATGTAATTCTCCTGTTAATCCAAAACCGAGAGGTTATTTTAGAATTAAATTTCCGGATCGGGAATATCAGACTTTTGATAAGCCTGGCTATCCTTATACTTTTGAATATCCGGTATATGCAACTATAGAAAGGGATACTGCATTTTTTGGAGGAAAGCCGGAGAATCCATGGTGGATAAATGTTGTCTTTCCTCAGTTTGATG
>DATGTY010000190.1:0-7408 GCA_035301605.1 Chitinophagaceae bacterium
CAATCCTCTGGGGTTGTTAACCATTGCAAAAATAGTATCCTGATCTACAATTCCATCGTCATTACAATCTACCA
Source organism: Chitinophagaceae bacterium (assembly GCA_035301605.1). Taxonomy (GTDB): domain Bacteria; phylum Bacteroidota; class Bacteroidia; order Chitinophagales; family Chitinophagaceae; genus FW021-bin31. The sequence goes on from DATGTY010000190.1 coordinate 75, forward strand.
ATCGCACTATTTTTCCCTCATTGGGTGTTTTTCCTAAGGATCCAATCATATCTACACCTACATAAACCTCTCCGGAAGGAGCAACTGCAAGGCAAGCAGGACTAGGGGTGAGGTCAGGACCTGCAAAAGCTTTTATATCTAAGTCCTTAGGTTGTTCCTGTTGATGGATAATAGAATCAATATTTGTTAATCTTGGATCTCGTTCTTTAGGAACACATTTTTTTGTTGATGTATTATTACATCCTGCTATGATAAACAGGAGAAGACAAGCTATGGAAATAAGAAATCGATTCATTGTATTCATTTTATTGTACAGCGGATAAATATAGTTGTTAAAATGTAGAAATTATAATAACGATTCGATTTTTATCAAGATGCTGTTATTTTTCTCTTATAATATCTCTATTTCGGATTCTCAGTTCATTAAGTTGAGTTTTTAAAAAATAAGTAATATTTTTGAAGTTTATTTGGTTGCAAGGATCTAAAAAGCCTTTTACTTTTATGCAATCGATTACTGGATTAGTGTGCATTTATGTATTGAATATGGATACTAAGACGAACAACAAAATGAAGAATGATTATGAAGTCCGGATATTTATCTTTTACACTGTTTCTTTTCTGTTTTTTTCTGTTAATAGGATGTTCTCAAAAACGTGATACACCTCCGCGGGTATTGGTATTTACCAAAACTGCAGGCTTTCATCACGCCTCTATTTCCGATGGAGTAAAAGCAATCCTGAAAATGGGGAAGAAGCATCATTTTCAGGTAGATACTACTTCTGATGCATCCTTTTTTGTAGAAGATTCACTGAAACATTATTCCGCCGTCGTTTTTCTGAGCACGACGGGGAATGTACTGAATCATATACAACAGGCAGATTTCAAACGATATATTCAGGCGGGAGGCGGTTACGTCGGGATTCATGCAGCCTCCGATTGTGAATATCACTGGCCCTGGTATGGGCGGTTGGTAGGAGCTTATTTTGATCAGCATCCCAGACCGCAAGAGGCCAAATTAATTATACATAAAGATAAAAAGTTCCCCGTGACCGATTCCCTGCCCAATCCCTGGATTAGAAAAGACGAGTGGTATAACTTTAGGGCATTACCAAAAAATGTCAATGTCTTGCTTTCTATTGATGAAAACAGTTACGAAGGAGGAACAAATGGAGAAAAACATCCGATGGTATGGTATCATGATTTTGACGGCGGTCGGTCTTTTTATATGGAATTGGGACATACGCCCGAATCTTATACAGATTCTAATTTTTTAGAATTACTGTGGGAAGGAATTGATTATGCAATCGGTAAGAATGAGATTTTGGATTATGATAAAGCTACCGCTTTAAGAGTGCCGGATGAAGGGCGTTTTTCTAAGAAATTTTTGGCAGGTGGATTAAATGAACCTACAGAGTTGACTGTTTTACCGAATTTGAGTGTCTTGATTGCGGAAAGGAAAGGCGGATTAATGTATTATAATGCACAAACAAAGGAAATAAAAAAAGTCGCGCATCTGGATGTTTATCATCATACATTACATACGGAAGGGGTTAATGTAGAAATGGGATTCATGGGCTTACAGGCAGATCCGGATTATAAAAAAAATCATTGGATTTATGCTTATTATTCACCTGTAGATACTTCTGTAGATCGGTTATCCCGATTTAAATTTTGGGATGGGAAGTTTAATTTGGAATCTGAGCAAGTTATTTTGGAAGTCCCTACACGCAGAGAAATTTGTTGTCATACCGGAGGATCAATTGCTTTTGATTCATCGGATAATCTTTATCTCTCGGTAGGAGATAATACAACCCCTTTTGATGAAAAAGATCCTGAAACCGGGAAAGCTTATCCTATCAATACCCACGGTTTTGCTCCTTTGGATGATCGTCCGGGCTTTGCGCATTATGATGATCGGCGTTCTGCAGGCAACTCGAATGATCTTCGTGGGAAAATCTTGCGTATTCATGTAAATAAAGATGGAAGTTATAGTATTCCGGAAGGAAATCTATTCCCGAAGGACAAGCCTAAGACGCGGCCGGAAATTTATGTCATGGGAGATCGAAATCCTTATCGTATATCAGTAGATCAGCATACCGGTTATTTGTATTGGGGAGAAGTAGGACCGGATGCGGCTCATGATAGTTTAAAAACCCGGGGGCCCAGAGGCTATGATGAGATTAATCAGGCAAAAAAAGCAGGGAATTTTGGCTGGCCTTATTTTATAGGAAATAACATTGCTTATCATGTGTATGATTATGCTACAGGAACGTCTGGAGCTGCTTTTGATCCGAATAATGTAGTCAATAATTCAAGAAACAATACCGGTATAAAAAACTTACCTCCTGCGCAATCTGCCTTTATTTGGTATCCTTATGCTGAATCTTCTGAATTCCCAATACTTGGTTCCGGAGGAAGAACGGCTATGGCCGGTCCGGTGTATTATGTTGCAGATTATCCGGATAGTACTCGTTTTCCTGAATATTATAATGGAAAACTTTTTATTTATGATTGGATTCGGAATTGGATCATGGTGGTGACAATGGATGATCAAGGGAATCTGTTGACAATTGAACCATTTATGAAACATACCAGTTTTCAAAACATTATAGATATGGAAATTGGTCCGGATGGAAGAATTTATGTTGTTGAATATGGGGAAGGCTGGTTTACTAAAAACCCGGATGCCGGACTTTCTGTTATTACTTATAATAGCGGAAACAGACCACCTCGGGCTGAAATAAAGGTAGATTCAGCTTCGGGAGCTGTGCCTTTAACGATACAAGCCAGCGCAAATCAGTCTTCTGACCCGGATGGAGATAGGCTGTCCTTTTCCTGGGATTTTGGTGATGAAAGTCATACAGATACAGGAAGTTCCGTTTCTCATACTTATGAAAAAGTGGGGGTATATCCGGTGTCTGTTACCGTGTCAGACCCTAATGGAGGCGTTAGCAGCAGCAAGAAGGTTAATGTGTATGTTGGGAACAGTGTTCCAAAAGTAAGTCTTCGGGTAGATGGAAATTCGTCTTTTTATTTTCCTGGTCAGAAAGTAGCTTACCGCGTTCATGTAAAAAATGGCAGCCATAAGATAGATACTTCAGCTGTAGAAGTGGCCATTGATTATTTTAATAGCCCGGATAAAGCCGCTCTGGCAGTTGGCCATCAGCGAACAAAGATGAATAAAGGGAAGGCACTTATGGCATCATTAGATTGTCAATCCTGTCATAAAATTAATGAAAAATCAGTAGGACCTTCTTTCAAACAAGTGGCTTTACGATATACTGATGCCCAAGAAGATGCAGTTGATTTATTGTCCAAAAAGATCATGACTGGTGGAAGTGGAAATTGGGGTGAAACTGCTATGCCGGCACATCCCGCTATGTCTGGAGATGATGCAAAGATGATTGTGCAATGGGTTTTATCCTTAAATGATAAAGAAAAAAAGCCGCATCTTCCTATGAATGGCAGCTTTATCCCCGATGATAAATTTGAATTAAGTGAAAATGGTGCTGTTATTATTTATGCTGCTTATACAGGGGAAGGTGAAGATGGTGCTCCTCCTTTAATCGGTTCTGCAAGTATAACGCTACATGCGCCTGTATTGAAAGGATGGTATGCCAAGGGTTCAAATGGCGTGAACAACGAGAAAGTAGAGGGGCAGGAGGTCAAAACTATTAGTGAAAATAAAAGTTGGCTTTCTTTTCCAGACATAAGTTTGGAAAATATTGGTACAATTTCATTATATTATTACGACAATAGTAAACAGGAATGGAAGGTGACCGTTCATCAGACAGCATTGGACGGGCAGTTAGTAGGCGAGGCTTCAATAAATAATGTGTCCGGAGAGAAAAAGTTAAAACATGTTTCTATTCCAATTTCGTCCATTATGGATGCGGAACAGCATGATTTGTACTTTGTTTTTCAAAAACAGAATCCGAAAGTATCGAGTGAATTGAAGGTTAGTCATTTTATTTTGAAATCTAAATAGAGGAAATTGTTATTTTTGAATAATCTAATTATAAATAGTCAATGAAAGGTTTTTATAGTAAAATGAGTATGCTTCTCTTGCTGGCAGTGTTATTTGAAACCAAAGTTCAGGCGCAAAAGCAAGACACGGTAGTTAAAAAGAAACAATTAAAAGAAGTTGTTGTAACGGCGGAAAAACAAAGAGAACAGGTTCAGGATATTCCAGCATCAGTTTCTTATTTGAATAAAGAAACGCTTGTTAATCAGCATGTTCGTAAAGTTGAAGATTTGAAAGGTTTATTTCCTAATCTTTATTTATCGCAGCCGGGAGATGGAAGAAATGTGATTGGTATTCGAGGAATTGTTACTTCTTCTTATCAGCCGGCAGTGGCCGTTTATGTAGATGGAGTGCTTCAGTATAATCTGGATACTTATTTTAATAATTTACAAAACGTCAAGAGAATAGAAATTCTTCGTGGACCGCAGGGAACTTTGTATGGAAGGAATGCCATGGGAGGTGTGATTAATATTATTACCAAGAAACCTGAAAATACGACGACGGGATATGCAGGAATAGATATTGGAAACTATGGGTTTATGCGATATAAATTGGGTTTTCAGACACCTATTATTTCAAACAGGTTGTTTTTTGGACTTTCCGGACAGTATAAAAAGGATAATGGATATTATGAAAATGACTATAATCATTCTTCTTACGATAAGAAGCATGCCATATTGGGAAATTATTACCTGAAATATTTAACGGAATCCAATTGGGTTTTTAGACTGAATTATAAGCATAGTTTTGTGAGAAATCATGGTGCTTTTGCTTTATCGCCCTCCATTGAAGCAGCAAAAGAAAATCCTTATCATCTCAATCAGGATGCCATAACAAAGATGGTGGATAATGTTTCTAATGCTTCCTTGAGTATCAAACATGAAGGCAGTAGGTTACATTTTACTTCTCAAACTTCTTTCCAATCAAATTATAGGATTTATGAAGATCCTATAGATGGTGACTTTTCTCCAATTGACGCCGTTTCTATTGTAAATAATTATGGTAAAGATTGGAATAATGTGCAGGTCTGGACGCAGGAATTTAGATTTCATGCCCCAAAAAATAAAGAGCAAATCATGTCTTGGACTGCAGGAGTCTTTGGATTTTATGCCAATAGTCCGGTAAAACAGGGTACTCATTTTGGAGAAGATGTCGGATTAGCCGGGATGCCTGCGCAACCTAATACGACCATGTTGAGTACCAATACGGAAGATGACAAAGGATTGGCAATATTTGGTCAGGCAGATATTGATTTAACGCGTAGGTTAGGACTGACACTTGGTTTACGATATGACTGGGAATACAAAGAACTCGATGGGAAAAGTGAGTTGTTAATGAAAGGAAATAATCCCGTTGTCCTTAACCCCGATTCCTCGGCAGAAGGCAGTTATCATGCTTTATCTCCCAAAGCTATTGTTTCTTATAAATTAAGTTCTCATAATTTGCTTTATTTATCCTATTCAAGAGGTTTTCGTGCCGGGGGAATATCGGCTGTCGGTGAGGAAATAGCGCCTTTAAGAAAATATGATCCGGAGTTTAGCAATAGCTTTGAATTAGGAGTAAAGAATGAATTCTTTAACAGAAGTTTGAAATGGAATCTGGATGTTTTTTATGTACATGTGAATGATTTGCAGATACCACAGCTGGTTATTTCCCAGTCTGCGCTGACAGTAACTAAAAATGCCGGGGAGTTAAGGAGCATGGGAATTGAATCAGAATTGACCTCTTTCGTAGGAAAGCATTTTTTATTGAAATGGAATGCAGGGATTACAAATGCAGAATTCACAAATCTTAGTTTACCTGATAATAATGAAAATAAGGATTACAGTGGGAATAAACAACTCTATACGCCTGAATATACTTCTAATTTAGCCCTTCGATATGGAAATAGCTTTGGCCGGTCTGATACCTATAAATTTCACGCAAGAGCACAATGGCTTTGGTTTGGGACGACTTATTTTGATATGAAAAATAAACTGAAACAAACTCCATATAGTTTGTGTAATGCCAATGTTGGAATTGAAAAAGGACATGTTAGTGTTGGGCTTTGGGCAAAAAATATATTTAATACTTTATATGTAGATTATGCCTATAACTTTGGTGCTGCTCATTTAGGTAATCCGGCTACTTTTGGTATTTCTGTTAAAGCTACTTTATAAATTGTTTTCCCCGTGTTTGTGCTACATCGGGGAAAATAATTTACAACTCAATCTAAGACTAATTTAGCTCTTTCATTGTGAAAGGCGTTGTCCTTTTTTTATGTTTTTCTCTTATAGCTTTTACTTCCTTATCGGTTATGGCATTGGCCTGATTTTCCCAGGCATTTCTAATGAAGCTTAATATCTGAGCGAGTTTTTTATCGGTTAATTCTTTATTGGTAGCAAAGGAGGGCATTTCTCCGGCTATTTCCGGGGTTTTATACAATTTATCACCCACTTTTATAGGTCCGGTTAAACCATGTAATACAATTTTAGCCAACGTCTCTTTATCTCCCGTAACCCATTGTGAACCGGATAAAGGAGGACCTAAGGATTGTAATCCTTCTCCATTTTCCCCATGACATACCTTGCAATAGGTCAGGAATAGTTTTTTCCCCTTTGCAAATAAATCTTTGCTCTGATTTTTTAACTCTCTTTCTCTGTCCTTAGCATGCGAGACTACTTTCTTTAAGTGTTTGTACAAAATTGTTGAATCGCTAATATGTTTAGCCTGTATCTTATGGAAGAAATCTTGCTCCTGGTTATACAATCCGCTAATGACTGCATCAACGACATAAGGGTTTTCAGGATATGTTAAAGCTAATTTAAATAGGATTTTTTTTGCTATAGCACTTTTATATTTCATGCCTTCTGCAGCTAAAAAAGCAATATAGGGCGCCATTTGCTGACCTGTATTTTTACATAAACGATATCCTGTTGTGAGCCATTTGTTTGCATTTTGTTTGTCCATCATCGAGGCCATGACAGTAATAGCTTGTTGTTGTAATTGAATGTTCTTTGAAAAGAGGAGCACATCAATATCCGATTCCTTTAGTTTACCTAATCCTTCCAGTGTCCAGAGTGATCGTATGCGTCCGGTTAAAGTATGTCCGGATTTGAGCTGTTTTCGTAATAGGGGAACGGCCTTAAAGTTTTTGTTATCTACTAAAAGACGTTGTGCTGTAGCACATATCCATGGATTTTTCTGGTTCAATAATTGGACGAGCTCCTGTGGCGAGTCTTTACTCAAGTTTGGAATGGTTGGATTTTTTCCTTGAGGAGTTATTTTATAAATACGTCCTCGATTAAGTGGCTGCGCAAGATCGTTTTGA
>DATGTY010000191.1:0-10036 GCA_035301605.1 Chitinophagaceae bacterium
TGCTAAATGCCCGATATGAATGGGACCATTAGCATAGGGAAGCGCTGCCGTTACTAAAGTTCTATTGAATTTTGCCATAGTGTGTGCAAATTTAAGAAAAAGGAGGTTAGAAAGAAATAGGGAGTTAGAAGATTTTGCTGAACGCGAAAATGAATCCATTGAAATACCTCTCAATAAAATTAGTTGAATATTCAACTAATTTGTATCTTCGCGGTTTATAAATGACTAGTATGGAAAAAGGAATGCCGCTTACTGCCGTGATGGCACGGACTTCACGGCTGTATAGAATACGATTAAACCAGAAATTGTCTGATCATAATATCGATTTAAGTTCAGAGATGTGTGGAACACTTTTAGAATTAGGGAAAAAAGAAGGCCGACATCAAAAAGAATTAGCCACCACCTTATTTAAAGATAAAGGCGGGATTACCAAACTGCTTAAAAGTCTGTCCAAACGCGCATTCATTTTTGCTAAAGCAGATGAGATAGATAAGCGTCATAAAAAAATATATTTGACAGAAAAGGGGCATCAGGTTTTAAAAAAAGCAATGCCTTTGGTGGAAGAGGTTAGGGCACAGACCTTGAACGGCCTTGATAATGTAGAAATTATTCAAACACGAGAAGTTTTAGAGAAAGTAATTAGCAACCTGATTGAATAAAAATCTCTCTTCTTCATTAATCTATATTTCAACAAGAATAATTATTTATGACGTATGCTTCGTCACCATATCGTAGAAATTTTCCACAATGGTTGAAGTTAACCGGACTTTTTCTCATTTTATTTTTACAATATTTTGTTTCCGGTTTCAATGGGGATATAGGTGCCAGAGTGACTTCTTATTTTGGATTAGATTCCAATAAAGTCTCTTTTTATCTCCATTTGGGCACAGTCGGAATGTTAGCTATTCTTCCGCTGACCTATCGCTTTCGTTCTTATTTTAAGCGGATTAGCCTTTTAATGTGGGGACTTGGCGTGCAATTATTGATTTCTGTACTCTGTTATTCTACTGATATTGAGTTTGTTTTAATGATTAGCAGCTTTGTAATGGGAGCAGTGAAAATTCTTGTCTTGCTGGATTTGCTGTCTTTGTTTATTGGTATGTTTCCTATTTTAAGAAATAGAGGGATTTTCTATGGAGTGCTTTATGGTGTCTTGCGCAGTGTTCGGGAAGTGGCTACTTATGTTAGTTTGAAAGTGATTGAAAATTATGGTTGGAGAGATGTATTTATTGTTTCTATTATTGCGGTGTTATTGACCATCTTGCTTTGTTTATATCTTTTTGAGTCTCGCCGGTCCGAAAGAAAGATTCCTTTGTATCAGGCAGAGTGGGGGAGTATGCTCTTGATGGTGATTATGGGCGTGTCTTTGTGTTATACTCTGATTATAGGACAAGAACTGGATTGGTGGAGTTCTGATGGGATTATTCTGTCGGCAAGTATTTTTGTAATTTCTACAGTTATTTTTATTTATCGACAATTCCACATTAAACGTCCCTACTGGGATTTAAGAATTTTTTCTAAGTACAAACAAATTTCTATTGGTGCTTCCCTGATGTTAGTCATGTATATATTTTATTCTACTTCTACGTTATTCAATAGGTATATTGATTACAACTTTCAGGGCGAAGAAAATTATCTGGCACATTTTGGAATCATTCATTTCGTCTGTTATCTTATTTTCTTTCCAATCGTCGGGTTTATGATTTATAAAAACGTATCTCGAAGGTTGATGATTAGTATTGGATTCTTATGCTTTGCCTTTTCGCTGCTCGATTTTAGTTTTATCATACAGGAAAATTTAACCTTTTGGGATTTGATGCCTGCCATGATTACTTCGGGAATAGGATATGCCTTTTTGCTTACCAATTCTGCTGCATATCTGGCAACTAATATCTCGAGAAAAGATAATAGGAGCAGAGTAATGGTGACAATTTCGGCAAGGTATGTGGTTGGTAGTTTTATGGCTTCTTCTCTTTTTAGTAATTGGATATATCATCGGGAGAGCCAGCATTCCTTTCAATTTTTAGAGAAGATGGATTTTACTAATTCTGCTTTTATGCACAGTATAGTACGTTTTTCAAAAGCTTTTGAGACGCAGGGAACAGATGCTCATCATGCGCATTTAAAAGCGATGGGATTAATTAAGGAAAAAGTACAAATAGCATCCATGTTGTTAACCATACAGGAAATTGCTTATTTGTTAGGTATTTTAGCCATTATAATCGCAGTGATAGTACTGTTTATGCGTAGTTTCGAGTTACATAAAAAAGAAGGTAAAAATAAATATAGATTGACTCCTTGGTAGAAAAGGAAAGCCAGATTAGCTAAATTAATTATTTAAATTGAATTTATCAAACAAAAAAGAATAAAAGGAACGTTATTTTGAATAAAAAAGGGGTAATTTTGAATAAAATTAAAAATATAGCCTTAATATTGCATTTTAAATAAAAAAACAAATTATGTCTAAGATTAGAGCTGCCATTGTAGGGTATGGAAATATCGGAAAATCAGTATTAGAAGCGGTACAGGCTGCACCGGATTTTGAAGTAGCCGGAGTAATTCGTAGAACGTCTTCCTTAGGGAATACGCCGTTGGAACTTTCTAATATTCACGTAGTCGATAATATCAAAAAGCTGGATAATGTCGATGTGGCTATTTTGGGTTCTCCCAGTCGTTTAGTTGAGGATGTGGCAAAAGAAATTTTGGCTTTAGGTATTAATACAGTGGACAGTTTTGATATTCATCAGGCTATTTGGGATTTGCGTCAAGATTTAACTCCTGTAGCAAAAGAAAACGATTCCGTTGCTATTATTTCTGCAGGCTGGGATCCGGGAAGTGATTCTGTGGTAAGAACTTTATTACAGGCTGCTGCTCCTAAAGGAATTACTTATACCAATTTTGGTCCGGGAATGAGCATGGGACATACCGTAGCGGTAAAAGCTATTGATGGAGTAAAAAAAGCTTTATCTATGACTATTCCATTGGGAACAAGTATTCATAGAAGAATGGTTTACATTGAATTAGAGGATGGTTATGAATTTGATAAAGTGGCAGCAGATATCAAGTCGGATGCTTATTTTGTCAATGATGAAACACATGTCTTTCAGGTACAGGATGTTGATAATGTACAAGATACGGGACATGGTGTGAATATGATTCGTAAAGGTGTTTCCGGAACTACAGACAGTCAGCGTTTTGAATTTAATATGCAGATAAATAATCCTGCTTTAACAGCACAAATTTTAGTTTCCTGTGCCAGAGCAACTACAAAAATTGCTGCCGGAGCTTATACCATGATTGAAGTTCCTTTATTAGATATGCTTTATGGGGATAAAGAAACTCTCATTAAAGATTTAGTATAAATTGAATGGATAAAGAAAAACAAAAGACATTAAGGTAAAAGGTTTGGTGCAGTATAGAATAACATGCAATCCAATTAGAAGGATAGAAGTAGTAATTCTTCTATTTAACATAATATTAATTATAGGACAAAAATATTTTGGAATTAGATGTACAAGAATTACTTGGAATAACTTTTATTACAAAGATTTGGCTGGAGAATTATAAGCATGTTCGTTAGAACGTACTTTTTTCTGTCTTTTATTTCTCAACAAGGCGCCTGTTAAGGCAGAAAATCCGGCTACTAATCCGGCAATTATTCCTGAAAATAAACACATCATTATGGGAGTATTTGTGCCTACAAAAAGTGAGGACATTCTTTCCGCCAGAATATGATCATTTGAAAGGTCAATGAAATAGCTGTAGCTAAACCAAAATATAAATAAAGATATAAAAGCTGTAATAAAGGCAATAATCGATTTTTGTTTAAAGATTAGAGCAATTACAAAAGCTACGATGGCAAGCGACCACCAAGGATAAAAAATCCCTGCAACAAAACTCAAAATACCCGTTAATAAAAACACTATAAAAGATCTCATGGCATTTCATTTTTACTCTCAGAAAAAATTATTCTGTATCTTATGGAGTTATCCGTACTGTCTTGAGGTGTAAAAAACTGTAGCCGATTATACTTTCCCTTTTCCCATTTTTCAATAAAATTGTCATAATATCTACTACCGGGATTTCCACTTTGTCCTCCCGGGTAAATTCCATACGCTTTAATAGGATTTCCTAATGCTACTATCATCCTCCAAGATGGACCAATACTTTTCCCATTTTTCTCTTTTTTATTGGCATTAACGGTAAACCGACTTCCTCCGGTAAATAAATCATTGTGACTAAAAGCGTCCATTCCTGTTAAATGCTGAATATTCGTTCCGTTAAAGCGCCCCCATTCTCTTAAACTGTCTGAAACATATTGGTTTAAGGTATCTGCAGTTTGCAAAAAGGTTTTTTGAAGTAATGATTGCAGGGTTTCTAATTCCATGGTATTCCTATTATCAATAAAAGGCATTCTCGGATTTCTGACTAACCATTCAATGGTTGTTTTGGCAGTCGGAACCGGTAAAGGCAGTGAGTCTTTATAATGCAAATCATCCCTCCAAATTGAAGTCTTGAAGTTCTTCCACCACAAATGAAATATAGTCGGATTTATACTTTGAGGAATCATTTTATAATTCCAGCTTTGCAGGCTATCCATATATCGTTGGGCTGAATCCGGAAACTGATTGGTCATAATACTATTTAGCATAAAGGGTAAGGCTGTAGCTGCAAAAGCACTATAATAATCAGTCTGCAGCGTTTTCATATCACTAATAGAAATGTTATTATGATTTTTCAGGAAATGATGAATGTGCGCTGCCCGATAATAGACAAAGTGACCAAAATAGGGATAGGGATAAGTGGAATCTGTCGGATTTTGATTGGCTGAGAAAACATATCCCTGTTCCGGATCAAAAATGTGTGGATTTTCTTTAGAAGGGATGTATTCCTTCCATAAATAATCGTCATTATAGCCCGGCATGATAAACTTACCTTGATTTTTCCATCTCAATGGAAACGAACCTTGCTCCCATATCCCGATATTTCCCGTAACATCAGCAAAAACAAAGTTTTGTGCCGGATTATCGAAGTATTCTAAGCCTTCTTTAAAGTCATGATAATTGTTGGCATGATTAAGAATGTCTATTGCCTTCAACTCATTGGTTGTATCATTTGCTGTCCAGCGCACTGCCAATGCCGGAAAATCTTTATTTCCTCCGGAAAAAGTTGCATCATAAATAACGGGACCAAACACAGTATAAGCTACTGTATCGTAGAAAGAATCTTTGTTTCTGATATTAATTTTTTCAATCTTCACTTTAGTCTTCTTCCACTCCCCTTTGTACCAATATTTTCTTCTTCTGACAGAATCTTTAAACTTTATGGCATAAAAATCACGAACATCACGCATCGCATTCGTCAATCCCCAGGCAATTCTGTCATTAAACCCAATAACCACTCCCGGAGCTCCCGGAAAGGAAACCCCATAAACATTCATATTCGGCGTATAAATCTGAACCTGATACCATAAAGAAGGTAAAGTGAGCGTCAGATGAGGATCATTAGCTAAAATAGCATTACCTGATGCTGTGCGATCGCCCTGAACCGCCCAGTTATTACTTCCATTGTCTTTATCCGGCATTATAGGTGTAAAAGGAATCCCTTTTAACGGAATCCATAAGCTGTCTTCGGGGGCATTTTTGATGTTTTTGGATGGATTATAATATGCTGTCCCTTTGGGAATTATAGGATATAAACTATCCGGAAAAGTGGGAAATAATTTATTAAATGTAGATAAAGAAAAATGTTTTAAAGCATTGGTATTTTTTAGATCTGAAGTATGTCCGGTGAGATAATCTCCCAAGTATTTAACAAGCAATGCAGTCTTTAGTGGCGTCCAGCGCTCTGGTTTATAGTCTAAAAGTTTGTATGCTAGCGGATAATCGCTATAATCCAAAGACTGAATATAGGTGTTTATTCCTTTGGTGTAAGCCGTTATCATTGTATGAGTAGCAGAATCTTTCTTTATAGCTGCCAAGGTCTTCTTAGCGGCAGAGACCATTCCTTTTCTTCTTTGCAGGCGATCATAATGTAAGGATTTGGAACCCAATACTTCAGAGACATAGCCGCCGGCGGCTCTTGCCTGCATTTCCATCTGCCATAGTCGGTCTCTGGCTGTTAAATAGCCTTGCACATAATAGGCATCAAAATCATTTTGTGCAAAAATATGGGGAACCATGTATTTATCCAGCCATACTTTTACTTCTTCTTTTACTCCGGGAACCTTAATTTGGGTAGAATAGTTTTTATCTACAGATTCGGCATTCTGCCAAAATCCAATTTGTGGACTAAAAAGCTTCCCTAAAGGAGGAATACTGCCCCATTTCTTATTTAATGCAAAAATAAGAATCAAAGTAATAATCAGAGATATGAAAAACCCTTTCCAGCGCATAATTTAAAATATGTATAACTACAAAGCAAAAATAAAAAAATTGCATATAAATTGCTTTAACTACGAACACTTTTATTTTATAAACCGGTTTTTAATCACTTTCATTCCATTTTTATCGTTAAATTAATTCAAAATTTATGCTATCCACAAAAGTTTTAGCATCTTTGTATAAAATTGGAATTATGTTAGAAAGAAAATATCAAATAGATGGAATGTGTTGTGAAAACTGTATAACACACGTAAAAGGAGCTTTAGAAGCTGTACCCGAAATTACAGATATCAAAGTTCAAATTGAATCTCCACAAGCAGTGATTCAATTAAAGGAGGAATTTTCTGAAGATGAAATCCTGAAAATTATCGATAATGCCGGCCATTATACCGCTTCTTCCTTAAACAATTAAGCTCTACATTGCTTTAATTTTTATCAGACTCAGGGTATTCTTGGGTCTGATTTATTTAAAGATACTCCTCTCCTACCTACCCGGATTATTCATCAGTATGCTTATTTTTAGGTATTATTATGATTATCAATGATTTAGGTTAAATTAAAATAAATACCTTTACTCCAAATTTGGATATTGTACTCAACTAGAATCTTTATTTTCTAGCTTTTATTTTTTCGAAAGTTTAACCTGCCATTTCAATCATCAATCCTATTTCTTTAGCTTCTCGTTCGGAATTTCCTCCAAACCCTACTTTCTTAAATCTTATATTTCCTTTAGGTCCGATAATAAATTTAGTTGGAATTCCACTGACTTTATAATCGTTGATTACCTGATATCCTTTTCCACTTTCTTTAGGCTGATCTAGTAACACATGGAAAGTATAGTTATGATTCTGAATAAATCCGGCTACCTTGTCATGACGTTCCTTTCCTTTTTCTTGCTCGCCGGTATTTACAAAAAGAAAGACTACATTGCTATCTTCTTTAAATTGATTTACAGCCGTCTGCATCCCTGGAAAAGAAGCTTTACAAGGACCACACCAGGTGGCCCAAAAGTCAACAATAACCACCTTCCCTTTGAGAGCGTTTAAAGAAATCTGGTGGCCGGCTAAGTCAGATAAAGTGAAATCAACAGCCGGTTTCTTAATCATTTCTTTAGCCAAATTTGCTTTCACAGCTGCCTTAGCTTTCTTTTTTAAAGTGGCCAAATAACCAACAAAGCCTTCAGAAGAAGAATGCGTTTTAGAATATGCTTCTTTTAGATAATTTTGTAATTTTTCTGAAGGATGACCTTGGTTGTAAAGGCTTTCAATCAGCTTTTGCGCTTTTTTATATTGTTTATCTGCTATTAAATATTTTACATAACGTGTGTTTAATTCCATATTTTCCTGATGAAAAATATCGACAGCGTTCTTTTGATATTGAAGTGCTTTTTCTATATCCCCTTCTTCAAACAATATTGCAGCATAGGTATCCGAATAACTCCCTAAACTACTTTTCATTCTCTTTTCCCATTGCGCATTGCTAATATAATTACGTTTGCTATACCCGGGCTGATCAATCGCTTTTTTGACATATTGAATGGATTGTTTGGAAATACTATCCGCAAAGTTTAAGTCTTGTTTTTTCTCATATAAACCCCAGGCTATATTATTGTACAAGCTTGCCTGGACAACAGGAGACGCTATTTGGGAGGCATAATTAAAGAATTGATTTTTTATATCACTTTTAAAGGATTTTTGAGCAATTTGTTTAAGCATTGCATCTTGCAGTTGGTTTGAGTTATTTTTTCTAAATTGAGAAGCATAATTCTCGTAAATTTTGATTTGTTGTTCCAAATCTGTTGCACTCCTAAACTTTTGATAAAAATTTCTTTCGACAAAAATAGAGTTTGGAAATTTTTCTATAGCTACCTCTTTCAAAGAATCAGCGAGAGCTCGTTTCCTCATTTTGTTGTATAAATTAACCGCTAATTCATAAGTATCTATATCAGCGCTATCGCTTAATAATATATTTAATTTATTTTGAACTTCTGCAAAGCCTTCTTTCCCTTTTGCACTTAAGAATGTTTGGAGGTAGTGCTTCTTCCATTTCTTCTTTAAATCAGGGTGTTTTTCAAAGGCTTTTTCCATCAACAGCAATGCCGTATCTGGATGAGCAGATTGATGCAATAAATAGCTACCTAGTCCCTCATAGAAAAAAGTCCGGGCAACTAGCGAATTAGGAGTGGGTCGTCCTGCGTCTGTATATACAGGAAAGATGTATTTCCCTGCCAGTTGAGCTGAATCATCTTCTTTACTGTTAAAATTTAAAGCAAAAGCAGAAGCACTGTCCGGTAAACGGAAAGTGAAATTTACTGGCAGTATAGAATCCGAGTATTCAATATCCAAGGCATAAATATTATCATGAACGACATAATAAAGCATCGCATTATTTAATTTGCTTGCAGTAGAGTCAGTATTTCCTGTATATTCTACTGAGATATCCTGCCCTGCCTGTGGTGTCGCAGTCATAGTTAGTCCTCCAATTTGAACTTGTTTTTGAGAAGTAGAACAAGCAGCTAAAAATAAAAAAATGAAAGGTAAAATGAAGTTTTTCATATCAATACTTTTAATGATGCAAGGTAAGACTTTTCGATTAATATAAGTATTCATATTAAAAAAACAGTAGATGTAATGTCTTTTTTTAATTGTTTTTCATTTTATATCTCTGAATCAAATAGAATTTTTAAAGTTTACATGACATGAAATTTGAAATATTTATTTTTCTTTGGAAAAAAGGATGGGAATTTAGTACCTTTGCAAACTCTGAAACGAATTGGAAAGGTATATTTTCCATGATTATACTTTCATTATCAGAAGGTTCCGTGGCCGAGTGGCTAGGCAGAGGTCTGCAAAACCTTGTACAGCGGTTCGAATCCGCTCGGAACCTCATACTGGTATAAAGCATCAAATCAGGATAAATAATGAACTTTAAAGTGGCACTTTTTGATATGGATGGGGTTATTGTTAACACTGAACCCCTACACCGTAAGGCGTATTTCCGAATGTTTGATTATTTTGATTTAGATGTTTCCGAAAAATTATATAATTCTTTTGCAGGAAAAGCTACTTTGGAAATTTGTCGAGAAATTGTCAATCATTTTGAATTAGACCTTAATCCACAAGATCTTGTTGACAGAAAACGGGAGAACTTCAAATATCTGTTTGACAGGGATCCTGAATTTGATTTGATTCCCGGAGTTCTTGAGCTGATTAAGAATTATTATAAGAATGGTATCAAAATGGTGTTGGCTTCCTCAGCCAGTATGCAATCAATCAATTGGATGTTTGAGCGCTTTGATTTAGAGAAATACTTTATTACCAAAATCAGTGGTGCTGATTTAAAAGCATCTAAGCCCCATCCCGAAATTTTTGAACTCGCTGCTGAAAAGGTCGGTGAAGCACGAGAAAACTGCATAGTTATTGAAGATGCTACGAATGGTATTAAAGCAGCTCATGCGGCCGGAATATATTGTGTAGCCTATGTCAGTGAACATTCTAAAGACCAGAATTATGACTTGGCACAAAAGGTGATTTTAGATTTTAAAGATATTTATGTTGAGAAAAATTTTTTTCATGAATACGCTCATTGCTGACTCACGGGATGCTACCCCCGGGTATTAAAAAAGGGTACATTTCAAATTTGAGCTAAAGCAA
>DATGTY010000192.1:0-5676 GCA_035301605.1 Chitinophagaceae bacterium
AACCCATACCATGCTTACTAAAAGTTATAAGCAGGAGGAAGGGGCATTTTCTGATCGATTTCATGTATTTAGCCTCTTATGGACAAAGGATTCTTTGAAAATTTTAATAGATAATCAGATCTATTCCCGGGTGGGAATGGATACTTTTCCTGAAGAAACGAATCCTTTTCACCAGCCTTTTTACTTGGTGTTTAATGTGGCTGTTGGAGGAAATTGGCCGGGACCACCGGATAGCACAACGCATTTTCCTAAGAGGATGTATGTAGATTATGTTCGGGTATTTGAAAAGAAGTAATTCTTTTAATTTATTATCCACTTGAATGACTATTTTTGAAAAGAATTCACAAAAAAATAAAAAGATGAAACGTTTGTTTGCCAAATTGATAATGGTTGTTGCGATACTCCCTTTATGTCTGTTCATAGGATGTGGAACCACGAATAAGCTGGTCAAAACACAAATAAAAGAAATACAGTTTTTTAATGTTGGTCACAGAGGTACACGGGGGCTTATGCCTGAAAATACAATTCCTGCATTTGAAAAAGGAATAGAAGTTGGCGCTAATACCATCGAGTTTGATGTTCATGTCACAAAGGATAATAAAATTGTGATTTATCATGACAATTCCTTCACGCCTGCTTATACAACTAAGCCAGATGGTTCTGATATTTCAAAAGAGGAAAGAAAAAAATATACCTTTTATCAGATGGATTATGATAGGATTAGGCAGTTTATTATAGGCGAGAAAGCCTATCCTGCTTATCCTGAGCAGAAACGTATGAAGACTTATGCGCCGTTGCTTACCGAAATGATAGATTCTATTGAGTCTTTTACCGAAAGGGAAAATGATGCGCCTGTAATTTATCTGTTAGAGGTGAAATCTAATCCTAAGACGGATGGCTTTGAACAGCCGGATCCGGAGACTTTTATGCATTTGATGATGAAAAAATTAAAACCTTATTTGAAAGAGTTGAAAGGTCGGTTGATTATTCAGTCTTTTGATATGCGACCTTTAAGAGTTTTACATCAGACACATCCTGATATTCCACTGGGTTTGTTGACCGGAGATAAAGGTGTGGCGAAAAATATTGAGGAATTAGGGTTCACCCCGGCTTTTTATAACCCTTATTTTGGTTTGGTCAATCCTTCTTTCTTAGAAGAATGCCGAAAGAAGGGAATGAAAGTGTTGCCTTGGACAGTAGATAAAAAATCCGAGATGAAAAAACTTATTGATTTAGGAGTGCCCGGAATAATTACAGATTACCCCAATAGACTACAGGAAGTGAAGGCAAACCAATAATTATCTGCGTTGAGGGATTTTCAGACGTTGTCCGACTCTAATGGTGTTACTATTGAGATGGTTTAACTGTCGAATAGACTGAACGCTGGTGTCGTTTTTTTGCGCGAGCTGATATAATGTATCGCCTCTTTTTACTTTATAAATGGCGACCTGTCCGCTCGTCTGTTTTGCTGACTTATTTCCTCCAAATATCTTTTTTAAGAATCTTGCAAAACCTGAAATTGCCCGGTTGCCTCCTTTTTTTCTTACATATCCTTTTAAAATAAGCACATCTCCGGCTTGTGGCGCTTTTTTGTTGTTGAGGTAATTTCGTTTGCGAAGCCATTTGAGCCGAATGCCTTCTTTTTGTGCTATTTCATGGTAGGTTTTCTCTCCGGCGGTGACAATATGTTTGGTATGGTTACCTTGTTTTCGTTTTTTTTCTATAAAGACAAACATATTGCGGACTAATATTTCAGATTCTAATTCGTTGTAACGCAATAATCTCCTTAATGGAATATCATATTGATTGGCAATGCCGATAAGTTGTGTGCCTGCAGGTAAATATATGGCTTTGCGTCTGTTTATAACCACTGGTTCCTCGTTGAAAGAAGTGTGTTTTGCTATCTTTTGGTGATGAGGATTAGGGATTTTTTCTGGATGTGATTCTGTTGGAATAGAAGAATTGTCTTTTTGGGGGGTGGATTGGGCTAACCTTATGATTCCTTGTTTGGTGTATTGATTAAGATGATATTTTTTTATTGTTTTGATAAGTGAGTGGGCATACTTATTATTTGTAGCATAGCCGGCTTCTTTTAATCCATAAGCCCAGGCTTTGTAATCTAATGGATCCAGATAAAATAAAAAATGGTATCGCTCTCGATCTCTTAAGAAGTCAGAATGGTCTTTCCAGGAAGCTTCCGGATGAGCATATTTTCTAAAACATTCATTGTTTTTATCATCATCTTTATGTACGGTTTTTCCTCTCCAGTTTGATTTACATTTTATTCCGAATTGGTTGTTGGCATGGGTGGAGAGCCAGGATGTTCCAGCTCCGGATTCTATAATTCCCTGCGCTAAAGATATTGCGGCAGGAACACCGGTACGTACCATTTCCTGTATGGCAATATGTTTGTATTTTTTTATATAAGACGCTGTATGCTGACTTTGTGCAAATGAAGAAATAGCAAAAAATAGACAAGAAAATAAAAGAAGAACGGTTTTTCTCACGATGGTGTTACAATTTTTCTAAGATGAGTAATCCATCGCGCAAAGGTAATAATAAAGGACTAACTCTAGGGTCGTTATTTACTTTCCGGTTGAAAGTGGTTATGGCGTGGGCGTTTTTGCTTTGTTGTTCTTCGGGCTGCAATACCTGGTTGTGATACAATACATTATCTGCTAAAATAAAACCACCCGTAGGAACTTTATCTATAACCAGGTCAAAATAGTTGATATAATTGGGCTTGTCTCCATCAATAAAAACCAGATCTATTGGTTTTGAAATTTCGGGTAGAATGTCTAAAGCATTTCCAATATGAAGTTGAATTTGCTTTTTTTTGCTTGATTGATCGAAATAAGCTTGGCATCGCTCAGCCAGTTCGTCATTTATTTCAATGGTGTGCAAAATTCCGGTATTAACAAGCCCTTCAGCCAGACATAATGTAGCATATCCTGTAAAGGTTCCAATCTCTACAATCGTTTTTGGTTGTAATAATTTGGAAAAGATACTGAGAAAATGCCCCTGCACATGACCACTCATCATATTGGGCTGATAGACCTCTAAATGAGTTTCCCTATTTATTTTGTACAACAAATCAGATTCTTTGGCCGTATGTCTTTCGGCATATTTATCTAATAAATAAAGCTCGTTATTTCCCATGATAGTGCGTTATTAAAAGTTGGGCTGCAGCGGTTTTTCTCTGTAGTAATCATTGAAATATTGTACCACCTCTTCCGGTTCATCATAGACTTTCAACATGTTTAAATCTTCCATGCTAATGTTATTTTCCATTTCGCACATGGTGTTTCGCATCCAGTCTAATAGACCTTTCCAATAAGATTTTCCTACGAGCACGACTGGTGTCTCTACGCTTTTTCGAGTTTGCATTAAAGTGATGACTTCCGTAAATTCATCCATGGTTCCGAATCCTCCGGGCATCATTACGAATCCCTGGGCATATTTCACAAACATCACTTTACGAACGAAAAAATAATTAAAATCAAGAAGTTTATCCTTGTCTATATATGGATTATAATGTTGCTCATGCGGAAGGTTGATATTAAGTCCGACGGAAGGGCTGTTGCCCAATTGTGCGCCTTTATTTGCGGCTTCCATAATACCGGGTCCTCCGCCTGATATAATTCCAAAACCTTCTTCTGAAAGTCGCTTTGCAGTTTGAACTGTAATATTATAATAAGGATTGTCTTCTTTCGTTCTGGCGGAGCCAAAAATGGAAATACAGGGACCGATTTTGTTTAGCGTTTCAAAACCTTCCACGAATTCTGACATGATTTTAAAAATCTGCCAGCTGGAATGTGCTTCTGTTTTAGACCAGGCTCTTCCTTTTATATTTTTTTCTGTCATAGTATTTAATTTATGCTTCTGCTAAGCTAACTTTTTTCTTTTTTGTAATTATCCATAATCCTAAATAAGTGATGATTCCATTTATAATAAGGAGTTCAAAACTGAAATTATATCCATTAAAGAGCCATTCTGAATTTATATCTAAAATCCAACATACAAAGGGAGACAATAAACAAATGAGGGGCACCCATTGGTCTAAAAGTTTCTTTTTATGCAAAATGCCAAACATAAACATCCCGAGCAATGGACCATAGGTGTAGGATGCTACTGTAAATATGGCTTTTACTACAGCTTCACTTACCAGATATCGAAAAGCCAGTACTAGTGAAAAAAGGAGTATAGAGAATACTACGTGTACTACTTTTCGAGTGTATTCGGGACGCTTGTCCGTCGGTGTTGTTTTTTGTTTTTTCGTCATCCCCAGAAAGTCAACGCAAAAAGAGGTGGTAAGTGCTGTTAGAGCAGAATCTGCGGTGGAAAAAGTAGCTGCTGTTAGCCCCAAAATGAAAATGACAGCAGCCGTACCTCCCAGATGGTTAAAGGCAATCTCAGGGAAAATATAATCCGTATTTTCAGGAAGCGGAATGTTGTTTGCATGAGCATAGATGAGGAGTAAAGCACCTACACTTAAGAAAAATAGATTCACCAGAACGAATATGCCGGTAAAAGAAAACATGTTCTTTTTTGCTTCAAAAAGATTGCGACAACTTAAATTCTTCTGCATGAGATCCTGATCGAGTCCGGTGGTGGCTACGGAAACACCTACGCCACCCAAAAAGTATTTGATGAAATGTTTTTTGCTGCCTAAAAAGTCGTCCCAGACAAATATGTGAGAATGAGCACTATCTTTAATTGTATTGAATAAATCCCCGATTCCTAAATCCATACTTTGTGCAATAAAGTAAATAGAAACCAATACGGCGCCTATTAAAAAGACCGTTTGTACGGTGTCTGTAATAATAATAGTTTTAAGACCACCCTTAAAAGTGTAAGTCCATATCAATAAAATGGAGATGGCTACGGTTACCCAGAATGGAATATCCCAAGTGTCAAAAATAAAATGCTGTAATACAATAGCTACCAGGAATAATCGAAAAGCTGCGCCTATTAATCGAGAAACCAGAAAGAAAAAGGCTCCTGTTTTATAAGACCAAAATCCAAATCGCTGTTCCAGATAAGTGTATATAGAAGTGAGTTGTAATTTGTAATATAATGGCATCAATACCAATGCAATTATGATGTATCCAACGACATTTCCCAATACAAACTGGAAATAACTGAAAGCGTCTGTGCTGACGGTTCCAGGTACAGAAATGAAGGTGATTCCCGAAAGAGAAGTGCCAATCATTCCAAACGCGACTAAATACCATTTCGAATTCCGATTTGCAATGAAAAAAGCATTGTTATCAGAGGATTTTCTTGAAGTTAAGTAAGCTATAAAAATAAGTAAGACGAAGTATCCTATAAAAAATGCGAGTAGTGTTCCCGGAGCCATTTAAATATATTTAATGATCTTAAAATAATAAGAATGCAGGTTAAATATATAAAAATTAATTGTTTCTTTCAGATTCAGGAATACGAAAAAGGAAAAGCGGCAGCTGAATTTTATTTTACAGCATGGTTACTCTGCTTTAAATCGATGATACGAAGTTGAAGTTTGGATTGTCCTCTGAAATTATTTATTTCCAAATGGAAACAGATATCAAAAGGTTGTCCGGAAGCGACAATATTAAACTTTTCTGAAAGGTTGAAGCCTATTCCTGCTATGGAATGCTGTTGTTTGTGTGGGATTAATTCAAAGCGGATATGTTT
>DATGTY010000193.1:0-2842 GCA_035301605.1 Chitinophagaceae bacterium
TTGTTTAAAATAATCCGACAAAGTGGGCCACACCTCAAAATCAGGTAGAATACCTCTCCCTTTGGGTTGCTCTTTTTTTAGAGGTGCATCTTGTAACACGTTCACTATAGAAAACTGGGTTTTAATTTTTGAATTTGGCAGCTCATATACAAACGGCACATGACCGTTGTGCACATAATATCCTCCTACCGTTTCTACTCCTACGATAATTACATCCTCCACATATCCTTTTATCAGAGATGCAAAATGAGAAGCAGCAGAAGCAACATTTTCATTGATAAGAAGAAATAGTTTCCCATTAAACTGAGGCGTTTTGGGAAAATAGGTCGGATTATATTTCTGATCCTGAACGTTGATCCCCTTTTCCAAAACTGGATAACGCTCTTTTAAGAATTGCTGTACTTCCACCCAAAAATCTTCATCAATGCGCTCTGAAGTGGAAACTCCCCAAAAATATTCGGGATAAGGGGTCTTAAGGGGGTCGAAAATAATATGTGCTCTTTCATTTTCTTTAAATGTCTTTTGGGTCAAAAACATAACGGGCTGTTCAAAAGCAGGGTCACTGCCTCCAGGGTTATTTCGTATGTCTATTATAAGATTCTCAATTTGCCTATCCGCCAAATCAGTAAAAACACTATCCAAAAAATGAACATATCCTTCAAAGTCAGGGTCATCCTCCCCCGTAACAAAACCAAACCATCTTAGATTGAGTAGGCCAATATTGGGTGTTAACATCTGAAAACTATAGGGATCCTGTGTTTTAAAATCGATTCGGTCGGTTACGGGTGCACTAAATCGCTTTTTATGGTTTGATTTCATTTCGTCAAGCGAGGTCGATGGAATCACTACGGTCCGACTATCCACCTCGCCAGGAGCTACATATTTGATAACATAGGTGTCCGTGAGACCGTATTCCAATAAATAATAAAGATCAAAAGACCTTTCTACACTGGAAGACATTTTTTTAGTTTTTGTAAATCCGTCCGCAGGAAAATACTTGTACAGCGACTCCATTATGACAGGAGCCTCTATCCCGTTTATTTTTAAGATTTTGGAGCCAGAGGGTATAGCAGCATCTGTACCGTCAAAAATGATATTCTCTTCAATATAGCGTAATGAATAAGGAAAAAAAGATTTTTGCTGTTCAAGGAAAGCGATCAAATCGGCATCAAGTTCTGTGTAATTATGACTACTTCCTTCAAAATCTATAATAGAGAGAATAGTTTTATAAAAGGCAATTTTACGCATCGGTTGATCGGTTCTTTGTAGTGCCCAATTATAGAGACTGTCCACTTCTTTATTTGTTCTATAGAAATAAAGTCCAGAATTAGCTTGTTCGTGGATATTTCTAAGGATTTCGAGGTCGTCTTTCATCTCCTGAGGAGAAAGAAGGGGATTGTAAAGCTCCAGACTGTCACGCATAAGTTGATGATGCTCTTGAGCATGTAGAAAATCTCCCTTGATGTTATTAATTAGGAGTAATACGAAAAGAATCTTTAAATTGAGTTTCATGGTTCTACTTTTTCACATTGAATTTTTAGTTGCACTAGCCAATAATTCATATCCTTTTCCAGAATACGGGATAGCTTATTTTTAAAGAGGCTAACTAACCAGCCCTCCATACTCTCTTCGACAAATATTTTTGTCCCATGTTCAGCAGACTGTAAGTACCAGTTGTGAATGGCCTTGGCACCGAAGGTATGACCACTCCACCCTAAAGCTTGATTGATGTGATACGTATGGATTATCGATTTTATATGGCTCCCATTGGTTCGCCATTGGAAAGTAGTTCCCTCCTTGACTGGCTCATCTATATATACGCTATGGATTTTGTCATTCCAATCCGGCCAATCAACAATTGAAGCCAATATACCCCATACCTTAACGGCATCGGCGTTGATGAAAATACTGTCTTGCTGAATCACAGGAGCTTTCTTGTTAATGGTCATAATATTCTGCTTTCTTGAATTAAAAATATTTCCTCAGAAGACTGACAAGCGATATATAATCTTCCATCAACAAATTTCAGCATTTGTCCTATAACTCGGCTTGACTTATGTCAAGATTTAGGAATGCTCAGTTTATTCCGGATTCTACTGAATGTTTCGGGCGACATACCCAGCATAGATGCAATTTGGTACAAAGGAACCTGGTTAAAAAGATGGGGTTGAAAATTGAACATTTGTTTATAACGTTCTTCTGCATTGAGTGAAAGATGGCTGATTATCCGGTTTTCTAAAACTGTAAAACATTTTATTAAAAACAATTTTTCTAACCTATTCCATTCTGGTACTTTGTCACCAATGCGATCATAATCCTCTTTAGAAATAGCCAATATAGAAGTATCACAAAGAGCCTGATAGTTTACTCTGGATTTTTCGCCATAAATAAATCCAGAAAGATCGACTGCAAAATATCCTTTTGTCGAAAACCATTTGGTTATTTCTTTATCATTAATATACAGGAATTCCCTTAGCACTCCTTTTTCCACGAAAGCTAGTTGTCTGGGGTATTGACCCTGCTTTAAGAAAAATTCTCCTTTGCCTATCTGGATCGGTCGGAAGAAATCTTTGATTTTCTTAAAATCGTTTTCCGTAAAACCAAAGGTTTCAATAATTTGTTTTTCTAGTTCAGTCATCTTTTTATTTTTTAAAAATATAGGGATAAGATTTACAATCGGTTTTTGATATCTGGTGGATTACAGTCGGACTTCTATATAAATGAACATATACCTACCCCCATGTATTGGACAGAAATTTTGCTTTTTAAATTTGTTTTTCTGCGCATATTGTCGTTAGGTTTTGCATATTTCAACATAGGGAAAACCTCTTCAAAGGTTTTT
>DATGTY010000194.1:0-3314 GCA_035301605.1 Chitinophagaceae bacterium
TTGGGGACATAAAAAGTATGATAGAAATTGATAAAGTCTTGTAATTTGGCTTGATTTAAATCTTCCATGGTTCCGATGGTGGTCCATTCATAAGGTGTTCCTTTAAAGAGATGCGCCGATACCTCTTTGAAAATGGTTCCGTAGGGTTGATTATCATAGCGCATGCGTTTTTCTTCTTTAACCACCTCTCGTTGCGTATTCACCCCTATCGTTTCAATTTTAGCATGCATCATTCTTTCAGATTCTAACCATAATGCCAATTTTAGCTGGTTGGAAGGGAGTTCTTCATAATAGAAAGTACGATCTGAAGATGTATTTGCATTCAGCTTTCCTCCGGCATTACTAACATAATTCATAAACTCTCCACGGCCTATATTTTTGGAACCTTCAAACATGAGGTGCTCAAAAAAATGGGCAAAACCACGTTGACCCGGTTTTTCATTTTTTGATCCTACGTGGTAAAGAGCCGTTACTGCAACCACCGGAACTGTGGTGTCTCGGTGGAGGATTACTTTTAAACCATTAGGGAGTTTGTACTTTTTAAAAGAAATTTTTTGTTGTGCTGCAACGGATAATGCTGTAAAAAGCAAAACAGCCAGGAATGCGCTAATCTTTCTCATGGATTTTGTTGTATTTAGTATAATGAGGTAAAATTAAGGTTTTTTGTATAAATAGAAATATGCTTTATCTGTATGGGAGTGTGCATGTATAAAAAAGGACATTGACCATTTAAATTTTATCTTTGTCATCAAAAACACATTTTGGTAAAGAAAACGTTCAATATTTCTCTAAGAACGAACAAGATTCATGTCTGGAAGTTTGGTACAGGGGCTAAAACGGTGGTTCTCTTTCATGGATTTGGGGAAACGGGAGCGGATTATGAATCTGTTGTGGAAGAATTGGGAGAGGAGTTTACTATTTTTATTCCCGATTTACCATTTCATGGAAAAACAAATTGGAAAGAAGATAGATTCTCCATTATTGATCTGGTACATATTTACTTCCATCTGTTGACTCAAAATATGAGTAAGAAAGGTTATGTAATAGGTGCTAGCATGGGAGGGCGTTTAGCAATTTCTTTGAGCCAAATGATTCCTCAAAAAATAGAAAAGCTTCTTTTGCTTGCTCCTGAAGGGATAAAAAAAAACAGATGGTTTGGCCTAAGTACACAAAGCATTGTAGGCCGTAGTATTTTTAAGCTTTTTATGTCAAATCCGCAATTGACTATGGCTTTAGCAACTGGTTTGTATAAAGTAAGGATAATCAATAGAGGGACTTGTTTATTTGTCAAAAGGCTGATGAAGAAAGAAAAGGTGCCTGCATTAATTTTTAAGTTATGGGTTTGTTTTAGAGGTTTGAAGATTAAATATAGACGACCTATGTTTAGAACAAACCTTTTTGAAGTTCACATTGCATTTGGTTCTGAAGACCGTTTAATTCCTCCGCCCAAAGCAGTTGAATATAGAAAATGGGGAAGGGCTAAGACTTATTTTTTTACAGTCTCCCATTCTGATCTTCTTCGTAAGACGGCAAAGAAATTTATTCTTCAACACTTAAAAAAAAGCCGGTAACTTATATTCAGTTACCGGCTTTGCTATGAAAAATTAGTGAGCTACTATCTTAAAGTAAATCTTATTGGCAGGCTAAATTGTACACGCACTGCACGTCCGTTTTGCTTTCCGGGAGTCCAGTTAGGCATGCTATTCACTACCCGTAGTGCTTCTTCTTCTAATCCGCCACCTCGTTTATTTCCTACGACTTTAGCATCTTGGATAGTTCCATCCGTGTTCACTACAAACTGAACTACGACAGTTCCCTGAATATTATTTTCTCTTGCTCTGGCAGGATAATTAATATGGTTGCTCAGATACTTCATTAAGGCATTTTGTCCGCCGGGGAATTGGGGCATTTGTTCTACAAACTGGAATACCTTATTAGCATCCCCATCGCCACTTCCTCCGGGTACTCCTGAAGTTACGCCACTTCCTGATTCTTGTACCAATCCGGGATCGATTCCATCAGGATCTCCTTTGATATTTTCAGCACCTATCGCCTTGTCTTTAATCTTACTTAAATCCGGCGGCTCCATATCTGGTGGAACCTGATCATCCTCAACCACTTCGGGTGGGGTATATTTTACCGAACTTTTCACCTTTGGTGGTTCGGGAGCCGGTGGTGGTGGCGGTGGCGGTGGTAAGTCGGGTTGTTCTAATTGCACATTCTCTAACTTCACTGTTTTTTCAACCGGCTTATTAGTCTCTTCCGGCTTATGAGCCGAAATATAGAGGTTCGCCGCATAGGCTGCTACGAAGATAAGCAGTAATATAAAAGTCGTTATAACGGCTCTTCCTATTCTTTTGTTGTACTCTCTTCGCAGGGTGTATGCACCATACTTCTTGTTCCTTCCTTCGAAAAGGATTTCCAAAAAGTCTGCTTTTAGATATTTTTTAGCGTCCATTCTTGATTTTGTTTCTATTAATGATCCAAATTCATTAGCTATGATAAAAAAGGCTGTTTTTGCCTTTATTCCTCTTCTTCTGTTGCTACGCCACCATTCTTCTTGGCTTCTATGAGTTTCTTATCATTTTTACTGAAATCTACCAGTGCATATTTCCCGATTTCGTAGATGTTCATATCGTCGAGGATACTTACCATATTGTTATAGGTCGCGTCTTTTTGCGCTTTAATGATAACGATAATACTATCTCTTCTACCGGAACTTTGTAATACACTTTTCTTTTTATTTATAATTACATCACCAATTCCTCCATTTAACTTGTAAGATGTTTTCTTTACCAATTCAGCAGGATTTTTTGCAGCGTTTTTTCCAATCCCTTCATAATAAAAGATTTGGTTATCTTCTCCTAATAGGATGGTGAGCGCCTGACTCTCTTTTACCTTATTTTGTTCTTCAGGATTATCTACATCTTGAGGTAAAAACAAGTCCATTGTTTTTGCACGTTGCAGGGTAGTTGCTAGCATAAAGAAAGTAATCAACAAGAATGCCACGTCGCTCATGGGCGTCATATCTACATGCGTATCTTTCTTTTCACTCTTGGTGCCTTTATGTTTTTTATTACCACCACCACTGGTATCTATATCAGCCATATCTGTATATTATTCTTTGTTTTAAAATTTCTATACTATTCTTCTCCTGAGGAATGTGCCGTTTGATATGCCGGCGTTCCCGGGGGGAGAGACTTTAAAGAGGTTATAAGATGCAACTTGTGTATGCTTTTATCTTTAAAGATATCGAGTACCCTATTTACGACAGAATATTTTGTGTTATCGTCAGCTTTAATGACCCACTGTAA
>DATGTY010000195.1:0-5368 GCA_035301605.1 Chitinophagaceae bacterium
CCTGGATACTTATTACTTTATTGTTGTTAATAACTGCTTGTACTCAAAAGACGATAGTAATCGTTACACCTCAAAGGACGAATGCAAGATTAGATTTTGGGGTGGAAAGGCTTCAACAGTCTTTAGAAGAAGCAGATTATCAGGTTGAGATAAGAAAGGGGGAAACCGAACTAGATCATGAAGGGAAGGTTATTGCAGTAGGACCAATTAGTAGCGATTTACTACAAGATGAGTTAACAAGGAATAATTTAGATATAGATAGCATTCCTGGAAAAGAAGGGTATATTATTCGTAGTACGGATCATGTTACAATCATTGGTGGATCGGATTCTTCAGGTACTCTTTATGGATGTTTAGAGATAAGAGATAGTATTCAAAATTCAGGACATCTCCCCAACTCTTTTTCTAAAAATAATCAACCTGAAATGGTGATGCGGGGAACGAGTATCGGATTACAAAAAACTTCTCTTTTACCGGGGAGAGGGGTGTATGAATATCCTATCAATGAGAAAAATTTCCCATGGTTTTATAATAAAAAATTGTGGATAAAGTATTTGGATATGTTGGTGAAGAATAGATATAATGCACTATATCTATGGAATGGTCACCCTTTTGCTTCTTTAGTGAAATTAAAAAAATATCCGGATGCTGTGGAGGTGGATAGTGCTACTTTCAGGAAGAATCGGGAAATGTATCATTTTTTAACTGAGGAAGCGAATAAAAGGGGAATCTGGGTGATTCAAATGTTTTATAATGTCATAGTGTCCAAACCCTTTGCTGAAAAACATCATTTGAAAACCCAGGATAGAAATAGACCTATCATTCCGGTTATTGCAGATTATACCAAACGATCTATTGCTTCTTTTGTTGAAAATTATCCCAACGTAGGTTTATTAGTCTGCTTAGGAGAATCGATGAGGAATTTGAGTGATCAGGTGGAATGGTTTACCAAAACAATTATTCCGGGAGTGAAGGATGGACTTAAGGCGCTCGGCAGAACAGATGAGCCTCCTATCATTCTCCGCGGACATGATACCAAAGCGCCGGTAGTAATGAAAGCAGCTTTACCGTTATATAAAAATCTTTATACCATGGAGAAATATACCGGGGAATCTTTGACTACTTATCAACCTCGTGGGCCTTGGGCAAAGGTTCATAGGACATTAGGTGATATGGCAACTACTCATATCGAAAATGTGCATATTCTTTCTAATCTGGAACCTTTTCGTTGGGGATCTCCCGATTTTGTTCAAAAATCTGTTGAAGCCATGCATAAAATCCATCATGCCAATGGTCTTCATTTATATCCTCAGGCATCTTACTGGGATTGGCCTTATTCAGCAGATAACACGGATCCACGTTTATTAGAAATGGATAGAGACTGGATGTGGTATAAGACCTGGGCCAGATATGCATGGAATAGTCATCGCAATAGAAAAGAAGAAATTAAATATTGGTCTTCTCTTCTTGAGAAAAAATATGGCTGTAATCAATATGGAAAAGAAATATTAAACGCCTATGAGTTTTCAGGAAGGATTTCTCCTATTATTATCAGACGTTTTGGTATTACGGAAGGAAACCGGCAAACCATGTCATTGGGAATGTTTATGAGTCAACTCATAAGCCCGGATAGATGGGGCGTGATTGCTTTATTGTATAACTCTGATGGTCCGGAAGGAGAAACGATTACGCAGTATGCGAAAAAAGAATGGTTGGATAAGCCGCATAAAGGAGAAACTCCTGTTTGGGCAATCGATAAAATTGTAGACGAGGGTAAGAAAGCTATTCAGGCTATTGAAGAGGCAGCTCTACACATCACCAAGAATAAAGAAGAATTTGACAGGCTGAAAAATGATATGTATTGTTATAATGCAATGGCACATTTTTACGCTCAAAAAGTCAAGGCTGCTTTGTTGGTATTGAGATATCAGTATTCTAAAGATGTCCGGGATTTAGAGAAGGCCATTCCGTATTTAGAAAAAAGCCTTGATTGGTATGCTAAATTAGTGAAGTTAACAAAGGATACGTATTTATATGCTAATAGTATGCAAACCGGACAAAGAACAATTCCTATTAGTGGCGCAAATGGGAAAAATAAAACTTGGAAAGAATTATTGCCATACTATCAGGAAGAGTTGAAGCACTTTAAAAATAATATTGCTTTATTAAAATCCGGGAAAAGGGAAGCGCCGCAAGTTGAAAAGCTACAGCCTGCTTCCGTGAAAATAAGAAATGAAGAACTAACCACTTATAAAGTAGGTTCAGGAGCTCAACCTTTTACTGATGAAGCATATAGTATCAAAAATGTAGCCACGGAACTTAAAGGGCTAAAGGGTTATAAAATGTCAATGAAGCAACAACAAATAGATGGAGTTGCAACTAACATTCAATTTGAAAATAAGGAACCGGTTAAATTGGTTGTCGGGTTTTTTAATTCATCAAACCGGGATTTTGTTGCTCCATCCGCATTAGAAACAAACGCCAATGCCAATAATAGAGGGCAGGCTAGTGTGAGGTTGTTAAACGCTGTAGGTATTCCGGGATTACCCCCTGTTAATATTCATACCTATTATTATAAACCAGGGACTAACAAATTTAAATTAGATCATGGAGCCTGTTTAATCCTTGGATTTATAAAAGGAGATGAAGTAATTATGGAAAGAGATGTTGGTTTTAAAGGAGGGGAAGCTGATGCAAATGGATTGGACTGGTTATTTTATTAAAAATAAGAGTATGAATTTTCTTTATAAAACATATCTTCTTTTTATATTTATTTTTTCAGTTTTTACTTGTTATTCTCAAGATAAACAGAGAATACGTGTAGATAAAAGCCTTAATAGTCATTGGTTTACTATTGCCAATGATTCAGATCAGCACCTTTATGATGATTTTATAGAAAAGAAATATAATGTATCCAACTGGAAAGTTGTAGATGTTCCCCATAATTGGGATGATTATGGAGGATATCGGCGATTATTGAATGGAAATCGTTATGGATATGCATGGTATAGAAAAGAGTTTTCTGTTCAAAAAATAAAGAAAAATCAACATTACTTTTTATGGTTTGAGGGAGTCGGATCTTATGCTACCGTTTGGGTCAATGGGAAGAAAGTGGGTACGCATGCAGGTGGGAGAACTTCTTTTACTATTGATATAACAGAAGCAATACATCCGGGAGAGGATAATCTGTTATGTGTCAGAGCAGATCATCCTACTCATATTAGAGATTTACCTTGGGTTAGTGGTGGGGACTCAAAAGAAATTGGCTTTTCTGAAGGATCTCAGCCTATGGGGATTTTTCGACCTGTACATCTCTTAATTACTAATAAAACTCGTATAATCCCTTTTGGCGTACATATATGGAATGATACAACGATTTCAGAAAAGAAAGCAAAATTATATTTAGAGACTAAGATTAAAAATTATAATAAACAATCTGAATCTGAAGAAATAACCGTTGTAAATAGACTTCAGGATCATTTAGGAAATATAGTTTCTAAAGTGAAGTCAAAAGTAAATCTTAAGGCAGGGGAAGTGTTTAGCATTAAACAGGAATTTCCTACTGTATTGAACCCGCATTTATGGTCTTTGGATGATCCTTATTTATATACAGTAGATACAAGAATTTATAAAGATGGAAAATGCATAGATGAGACGGTTACTCCATATGGAATTAGATGGATTAGTTGGCCGAAGAATCGATCTGGGGATAATAAACAGTTTCTGCTTAATGGTAAACCTGTGTATATTAATGGAATAGCAGGATACGAACATCTATTGGGACAAAGTCATGCTTTCAGCAAGAAGCAGGTTAAGACAAGAGTAAAGCAGGTAGAAACGGCAGGGTTTAATGCATTTCGTGACGCACATCAACCACATAATTTACGATTTCAAAAATATTGGGCACAGGATGGAATATTGTGGTGGCCCCAATTTGCAGCTCATATTTGGTTTGATAACCCAAAGTTTAGACAAAATTTTAAAAAACTGTTGCATGATTGGGTTATTGAGCGCAGAAATAATCCCGCTATCATTTTATGGGGATTAGAAAATGAAAGTACTTTACCTACTGATTTTGCTGAGGAATGCACAGAAATTATCCGGAAATTAGATCCTACAGCCTCCGTTCAGAGATTAGTGACAACCTGCAATGGCGGAACCGGAACTGATTGGGATGTGCCCCAAAATTGGTCAGGAACTTATGGTGGGGATCCATACAATTACGCTAATGAAGTACAAGAAGAAAAATTAATTGGTGAATATGGAGCTTGGCGTAGTATCGATTTACATTCAGAAAAGAACTTTGAAGAAGACAATTCCAACAGCGAAAATAAGATGGCTCAGCTGATGGAGTTAAAAGTGCGATTAGCAGATTCTGTAAAAGATAAATTTTGTGGACAATTTATG
Organism: Chitinophagaceae bacterium; assembly: GCA_035301605.1. Taxonomy (GTDB): domain Bacteria; phylum Bacteroidota; class Bacteroidia; order Chitinophagales; family Chitinophagaceae; genus FW021-bin31. The sequence goes on from DATGTY010000195.1 coordinate 4,408, forward strand.
TGGCTCCTTCATTCGCATGACAACCCGGGAAGAGTGCAGAGTGGGGAGGGGTATCGTGCCCTTGACCGGGTCGGTCCGGTGAATTATAAAGGATTGTTTACGATTTGGGGGGAGCCGGTAGATGCTTTCTATATGTACCGGTCTAATTATGTTTCGAATAAAAAACACCCTATGGTCTATATCGTATCTCATACCTGGCCTGATCGCTGGGAAACTCCGGGTGTAAAAAACAATATAAATGTTTATTCTAATTGTGACAAAGTAGCATTATATAATGATATTCTATCTGAACCTTTGGGAGTAAAAACGCGTTCAGGAGTAGGAACACATTTTCATTGGGATAGTGTAAATATAAAGTATAATGTATTATATGCAGTGGGTTATGTAGATGGTAAGGCTGTAACTACAGATTATATAATACTTAATCATCTGCCAGAAGCTCCGCATTTTTCAAAATTAATTGATATCGCCAATATAACTAAACCTGATTCGAATTTAAACTATTTGTATAGAGTAGATTGTGGAGGTCCGGATTATATAGATCAAAATGGGAGTTTATGGCTTGCGGATCGTCCCTATTCTGAAGAGGAGGATACTTGGGGGTCGGTGTCTTGGACAAATCATTATAAGGGCTTGGCGCCTTTTTTTGCAAGTCAGCGCCGAACATTTGATCCTATAAAAGGAACTTCTGACTGGAAACTTTTTCAAACGTATAGATATGGTCGTCATGATTTAAAATATATCTTTCCTGTTCCTGATGGAGATTATATTGTCGAATTATACTTTACAGAGCCTTGGTTTGGTATTGGAGGAGGAATAAATTGTGAAGGATGGAGGCTGTTTGACGTAGCTGTCAATAATGAAACTAAAATACATAATTTAGATATCTGGAAAGAAGTAGGCACTAATCATGCACTGAAAAAGACAATAAAAGTACATGTTACAGGTGGAAAAATGGTGC
>DATGTY010000196.1:0-3657 GCA_035301605.1 Chitinophagaceae bacterium
GGAGATACTTATAACTGAGAAGCCATCCTCATTAATTACTGCCTTAGCAAATTTATTAGATATTAAACCAGAATATATAAATGCTGATTCATTTCGGAAATGGAGACTTCGCACCATAAAAAAGCAGCCTCTACCTTCTTCTTCAACACCTAAAGTAAGAAAGAATAGGTTTAATCAGTCGGAAGAATCAATCGAAGATGCCAAATATCATAATGACACCATTGACGATTTCATACCATTAACAGCGAAAGAAGCGAGAAAAAGCAAACAGGAGGATGAAGAATCCTTTATAAAGGTAGTAAAGCCTCCCCGTCAGAAATATTGAAAAACATATCTCAAAAAATTTCTAATTTTTAAACAGTAAAGCAAAATAAACAATCATGAAAAATTTCTTTTTTAATTGTCAGGCAAAAGGCGGCACAGGCAAGAGCATGCTAACGTACTTGCAAGGTCTCAAACATGAAGACGACGCCAAATCAGCCTTTATTGACCTCGACTCCTCTACGCAAACATCCTCTCGACAATTAGCCTTCCTCTTTAAAGAAGAGGAGCAGCCAGATCGGTTGTTTACGGTAGATATTTTTGATTCTATAAAAAAAATCGAAAGAGAACGCTTAGTTAAAGTAATAGAATCTTTTTCAAAAAAATCATTTGATAATATTTTTGTTGATTTCGGGGCTCCGGAAAGCGAACAATTGCCTACGTTACTAACATTAGACTTCTCTCCGGAAGAGTTCAAAGGCTTTGAAGAGGAAATAGGAGCTACCTTCATTTTTAACGTCTTAGTATGCGGAGGGACTTCGTTCACTTCAACATCTGATTACCTAAAAAAACTTGCTAATATTTTAGATGGAAAATTCCCCATTGTAGTATATGCAAATATGTTTACGTTTAAGGAATACACTACCCAACTCGATCAATTAATCAATTGGTCGAAAAAATCTAAAGCAATCGACAAAGTAGTAGAATTTGGAGACATCGAGGTGGATAGATCCTCCGGCCAAAAAATTATTGACCTTATAAAGGATGGAAAAGGGAAAGATGGATACAAAAATGAGTGGATGGCCAGAACCAAAATCAAAAGACGCCTTGCTGAAATTTAAGTTATGGAAAATATAGAAAAAAGCTATCAGGAACAGAAGGATGAGCTCTATTCATACTATAAGAGGCTAAACAATGGGAGAAAGCCTGATGATGATGTCATTGACATACTGCTACGAATCAATGGAATGGATGAAAAACACAAACTCTTCCTGGACAAAATTCAAAAAGAAGTATTAACCACGGTCAAAGAACATAAAGAAGAATCTGAGACGATAGTACTTGCTAACACTGAAGCAATACAAGAACAAAAAAAGGCACTAAAGAAGATGTTTCAGGAATACCAAGAGGAAACCAGTCATACAATAAAGACAAGCAAAATACGCTTCGATTCAAATTCGGGGTATTTTCTTTACGGTTTGGGGCAGACTGTAGCTCCATGTCTGGTAGCCCTAACAATAGGAATTATAGGACTGCTCATGTATGATAGCATTACAACTCAAAAGTCAACCAATACCGTTCAAATGGTTGAAGGACACCCTTACCTGAAAGTTTCAGAAGGAAGCCAAAATTATTACTTACCCCTTGACAATCAGAAATCAATTAAAAACAAATAGTATGAAAATCACAATCAGACAATGTATCCTAGGATTTATTTTGATAACCGGGCTTTATTCCTGCACAAAACATAAATCTGACGCCCCGGATCCCGGCCAGGAAAAGATGACTGAGAAGAAAATGAAAATAGTAGTAACTACAAAGGGAGACCAAGACACCCACCAGTGGAGTGTTATGCTTTACGCTTTAAAGAGGGTTGGTGATACTACGCTTTTTCCTTTAATGACGCCATTGATAGATAATAGAGATGGGGAAAAATATGAAAAAGTAGTCATCAAAAGCTCCCAAATTGATACCTCAAGTGCCATTACTGCACACTCTCAAGGGAAAATCCCAGGCATATCGGTAGTTTTTACAATCAGCCCAAACGATGAACCCATAGACGGGGATATGATAATAGAGGTGAAAACTTATGCTGACAATAAGCTCGTCGATGATAGTCAGTTTAAGAGCTCGAAAGAAATTTATCAAAAATCATATAGGGTTCTTGCCAACGGTAAAAAAACGAAGGATTAAAATTTATAATAATGAATAAACTAAAGACTTTTGCTGATTTTAGAGCAGAAATCTCAATCATTGAGCTCGCAACTGCAAACGGCTACCATGTTGACAAAAAGGCAGGCTTAAAATGGCCAGTCCTTAAAAATGACATTAGTGGAGACAAAATAATAATAGCCAATGCTAAAAACTCTGCCAATCAAGGTTATTGGAATGCGCATGATGAGAATGACAGAGGTACCCTGATTTCGTTTGTTCAAAATAGGCTGGGAAGTATTTTCGACTATGATAGCCTAAAATCGGATATGAGCAATGTTAATGCGGTCTTATACAGTTTCTTGAATTTACCCTTACCGGAAAGAAGAGAACTGAGAAAATCAGCGGAGAAGATTGCAGAAAGAGAAATTATAAATTTCTTTGAAATACCTGATAATATCCGGGAATTAAACAATCCCGGATATTTAATCCGCAGAAAAATATCCAAAGATACAATCCAAAAATTTAAGGAAAATATTAGAAATCTTAAGACCAAAACATCTACCGGACTCTTCGACAATATCGCATTCCCTTACTTTGATAAGGCGGAACAGATAGTTGGTTTGGAAGTCAGAAATAAGCAATTTAAAAAAATGGAATCCGGATCAAATCGGTCGATCGGCATTTGGCATTCTCCTATCAAAGAGAACAGCATTCTATCCAATATAATCTTGACAGAAAGCCCTATAGATGCATTATCCTATGCCCAATTAAAGGGAAAGGATTATCCTCTCGAAAACACACTCTATATTGCTTTTGGTGGAACAGTAGCCAATGGCCAGATGAACACCGTTTTGGGAATTCTTGCGAATCATAAAACCAGTAAGAATTGTAAATTTATCACGGCAGTGGATAACGATGAAATGGGACGAGCATACAACGAAAAATTTAAGGAAAATTTCCAAAACATTGTAGAGGATTTTCCAAAAAACAAGGACTATAATGATGATTTAAAAGCAGCCTCCCCAAGCGAAGCTCTAAAACCGAGGCTATCATTCAAGAGATAAAGACCAATACATAGTTTATTCCTTTAACGTGTAGTAGGTTCCTCTTCCTTTTCCTCTTCTTATTATAAATTTTTTTTCGACGAGATTATTTAGGATCTCTTTTGTTTTCGTTTCGCCAAACCCTAACAATTTTACAGCTTCCTTTTTTGTGATTTTACGATTATCAAGGAGATAAAGCAACGTTCTTTTTTCTTCTAATCCTAATCGGTCGTAATCGGTCGTAATCGGTCGTAATCGGTCTTTTCCTTCAAACTGATTTCTATAAGTTTGTTCACCATACTTTCCGTATCGCTCAAATTGTAAAAAATTCAAGCGGCCTTTTATTCCCAAGAACAAGTCGAAAATGTGTAGCATAAATTTTATTCTTGATTTTTGAAGGCCTTTCATTTGAGAAAGAGCAGAAAGTATGATAATTTTGAGGCTGGATAACTCTGAGAAATTCACAATTTAGACGTTT
>DATGTY010000197.1:0-10768 GCA_035301605.1 Chitinophagaceae bacterium
ATATTTTGAATATTATAAATTACTCTGTCAATTTTCCTTTCCACAATTGGCTTTCGAGAGGTTATTTCAATTGCCTGCAAATAGTGATCGTTTTTCTTTAGGTTGATATTGATGGTAGTATCATGGCTAAAATAAGCCTGAATATTTTTAGAATAATAATTTATACTTGAAAATTGAATTTTATAATTTCCCTTCCTTGTAAGTTCTAATTTATAGAAACCGGTGCTATCAGACAAAGCTGAATTTACCAATTGGCCATTTATAGCTTGTAAAGAGATGCTGGTAAATCGTATCGGCTCCCCAAGTGAATCAGAAACTGAACCTTGAATAGTGATTTGAGATTTGGCTATGTTACATGTTACAACTAACAGGAACAATATTAAAGAATGAATTTGACCAAGCTTTCTCTTATACATAACTATTTATATTATTTCCAATCCATATCATTAGCTCGATATAGTAGGCCGCCAGCTGGACTCAAAAGAGTCGAAAATCCCAATAACCTTTTCTATTTATTGGTGTATTGGTCATTTAACATTGCATTTCTTATTGTGCTTTTTATTGAGCAGCCCTTAGATATTTCTGACGGACTCCCGTTCAGCGGAGAGAGGGGGATTCGAACCCCCGGTTCCGCATAGCGGAACAACGGTTTTCGAGACCGGCCCGTTCGACCACTCCGGCACCTCTCCTGTTATTTATGTTCTATTCGTTTCTTAATTATTTTCTTTCCTCAACACATCTTTAACATCTGCAAAGATACGTTTTCACTATAAAAACAACAATTTCATTAAGACTTAAAAATCCCTAATCTACTGCCTTTCTTTTTATCGATAACAGCTACAGTCATCCGCCCTACAGCAACCAATTCATCTTCATCATTAAATAGTTTCACATCCCATACATGAGTAGAACGTCCGGTATGCAAAGGATATGCAGCTGCATGAACATAGCCTTCCGAAACGGCACGTAAATGATTGACATTTAAAGACAACCCCACACAGGCTTTTTTTTCATAATCCACCACCAAAGTAGAAGCCACACTACCTATCGTTTCAATTAATACGGCTGATGCTCCGCCATGTAAGATGCCAAAAGGCTGCATATTTCTTTCATCTACCGGCATAGTAGCCCGAAGATGATCCTTGGCAATCTCAGTAAATTCAATGCCCTGCCTACCAATCATCGTATCTTTACACATTTCATTCAATGTATCCAGACTCATATTCACATTCTTCCAAATAGTTCGCATAATTATAAGTTTAATTTCTTCAATAAATTCTTATTTTAAGTCATTCATTATCTCCTTCGGTAGAAAAGCAGAAACATCTCCACCATGTTTAAATACATCCCTGACCAAAGTGGACGCCAGCGTGGCATATTCAGGAGAAGAAAACAATAATATTGTCTCCAGACCATGCTCCAAACGACCATTCATATCAGCTATGGCTTTTTCATACTCAAAATCCTTTACTGTTCGAACCCCTCTAATAATGAAATTCACTTTTTGCTCCCGGCAGAAATCGACGGTTAACCCTTCATAAGCAACTGGATATACTTTATCTTCCTCCTTAAAAACCTCTTTTATCCATCCCAACCTTTGATCCAGAGAAAAAAGTCCCTGCTTTTGTGTATTCTTCCCAATGCCCACATATAATTTATCCACCAGTGGAAGCGTCCGCTCTATGACATCCACATGTCCCAAAGTCATTGGATCAAAAGATCCCGGAAACATTGCAATTCGTTCCATAAATCTACTATTTATTCAATATAAAGATAGAAAATATTGTGGTTCCATAATTTTTTTTTCTATCAAAATAGGGATGTTTATCAAAATTATGATCCGGCGTATGCTCTAGCACAAACCATCCATCCTCATTCAACAGTCGATATTCGAACACTAAATCAGGTAGTTGGTCAATCGTTTTTAGGGCATAAGGTGGTCCTGCAAAGATAAAGTCAAACTGTTCTTTGCTACGTTCCATGAATTTAAAAACATCCATTTTGAATACTTTCAGCGGAATATTCAATTCTCCGGCAGTTTTTTTTATAAAGCGTACCTGCTTATTATCTTTTTCTATTAACGTTTGATTCTCAGCTCCTCTAGAAGCAAGTTCATAGCTGATGCAACCGGTACCTCCAAAAAGATCCAAAGTCTTACAGCCGTCCAAAGGGAAACCATGCTCCAACATATTAAACAATCCTTCTTTGGCAACATCTGTAGTCGGCCGCGTGTAAGGCATTTTTCGTGGTGGTGTTATTCTCCTTCCTCCAAGTTTTCCACTGATGATTCGCATAATGCCAAAGATAACAAATGATAAAAATAATGAGATGGAAATTCATCCATTTCTTTCGGATATAATCCACCTTTAGGTCGATCCAACCAATAAATTTCTTCAAAACCTGCACCTGCTTTTTCTCTTATCAAAGCTTCATTTTTATCATTTCCACATAGATACAAGATGGCATTATCCGCAAGCCCCAATGTCTTTTTTGCATTCAATAAATGATAAATAATATCCAGATTTTCCGGTGTGTTATAGGTCTGAAATAACAGAGGTTCTTCATCAGAAAAAACTGACAGAGCAATAGAAGATGGAGATAAATCCAAATATACAACCGAACCTTTGACTAAATGCTGATCCATATTATTTATTAACAAGCTCTGCGTATGCATAACAGATACACGATCAAACTTTGCCTTTAAATACGCCATCAAATCTGTTCGTAGTCCAAAAATCAGGCGCATCTCACTTGATTCCATATTATCTACGCTCACATCCAGACCAACCATATCCCCATATAGCGCAGTAAAGTATTGCGCTTTCATCTTTTCATCAAAAAACGCTTCCGGAACAACCGTATAAAAAGGCGTATCCATCAAAACCCGAACTTCACTACAGCGATCAATTCGGATATCATTTTCAGTAAAAATGGCATTTAAGCGACCTAAAAATTCCTGATCATCTGCATTTCCCTCAAACACATAGCTACACAATCGGATAAAATAACGGGTTTCTTTCTTATAAAGCCCCCATTGTATTTCTCTCGCTCCCAACTTTAGTAATAAAATGCAATCTTCCCAATGAATATTCTCCATTGCCTGTGCATCTTTTATTATAATTTCCGGAGTCGGAATCGAAATATTGGTCATATCTAAAGATTTGTTGTTTGCAATTATAACAAAATATTTTCTTTATCTACAGAAATATCATCTTCTAAGTCAATCATCGCATTAATAAGATGAACACAATCAAAATGCTGAATATCTTCAGCCTTCACTTCTATTTCTTTTACGCGCTCATTCGTTATCAGCTTTTGCCGCTTAGTTCCGGATAATAAGCAGGAATACGGAGTATAAAATTTTCCTTTTTTCTCAAACACCACATTGCAAAAATAACTATCAGTCACTTTCCCTTCTTTAACAATCAAAATATCATCACATCCATTTCTTTTGTCAAATAACTGTTTTAAAGCATCCCGATTTTCGTATTTATAACTATAAGATATTTCATTATCATAAACCAATTTCAAAGAATAAATAAGAGGAAGTTCATAAGGAACAAACTGAATATCCTGAATATCTTTATCATAAATCACCCTGCATTTGGTTAATTCTTCAACTTTTTTAGCAGCAATTTTATCAGATAAATCTATATCTCTTTTGCATCCCCATATTTTCCTTCGGGTAGCATTCATCCGTTTATTATGATACTTGAGATTATAGGCTTTGCCGTTACGTATCTTTATGGTTTCAATCAATCGGGACATATACTTTTTGAATTAATTCTTGATATTCTGCATCTAAGTCACTCTTTGCAGTGATGCCGCCGCCACTCTTAAAGAAAAGTTTCTGATTTATTTTTTCTACAAAACGAATCATCACCGCACTATCCAATGATTCCCCATCAAAATAACCAAAAACGCCGGTATAAAATCCTCTTTTATAGCCTTCTGCTTCGTCGATGATTGCTCTTGTCTTATCCTTTGGCGCACCCGAAATTGATCCCGCCGGCAACATCGAGAAAAGAAATTCTCCAATCTTCTCATTAAAATCTTCTTGTAAGTCCCCACAAATCTCTGAACTCATCTGCCAGAGCTCACTTTCATTTGTCTTAATTAAATCCAAATAGCACAATTTTTCCACCCTTACATTTTTGGCAAAATAACTTAAATCATTTCTGATTAAATCCACCATTGTCAAATGTTCTGCTCTCTCTTTTTTATTATTCAAAAGCACAGATTCTGCATCAGGAAGAGATGCATCAATAGTTCCTTTCATGGGATAACTGTGAATTTTTCCCTGTTTAATTTTTATAAAAGTTTCAGGAGAAAAAACAACAAACTTATCCTTATAATACAATTTATATGGTGCTTTCGCCATATGATACAATTCCAACAAGGAGAAATCCGCTTTTATTTCTGTAGGTAAAGTGAGGTTAACCAGAAAACTATCGCCCCTATAGAGGTGTTTTTTCGCCAGCTGAAAAGCTTCTTTATAGCGTTCAAAACTGGGAACTTGCTTTTCCAAGGTGGTCACTACAGGAATTTCAATCATATCATCTTCCGACTTCTTGTCTCCAATCTTAAAAAGCACCTCCTCGTCATTTATCGGAAGAGGTTTGATAACAGGCTGTTCCAAGTCATAATCAATGATAAACAAAAAAGGTTGCTTTCTTTCTCCTAAGTCATTCATTTGCGCTATCGCCTCTTGAAGAACCGTTGAATCATTTTCTCGATTAGATATTTTATTATCTCTTGTCATGAAGCCATAAAAAGTTTCCTATAATTATTCCCTGACAAAGTTAATCATTAAGTGGAATTCCTTTATTTTTGCCCCTAAATATTTAGAGGTTCATTTATGCTGGTTCATCGAGATTTAACACAACTCCCGAAGTTTAAAAATGCAGTAGTCACTATTGGTAGTTTTGACGGAGTACATCTCGGGCATCAAAAAATCATTAGACAAGTCACTAAAAAAGCGGAAGATATCGCGGGCGAAAGTATTCTTATCACATTCTCTCCGCATCCCAAACAAGTGCTACTACCTTCCAACAAAGATTTACAACTCATTAATACATTGGAAGAGAAAATCCTTTTAATGGAAAAACAAGGAATTGATCATCTAATTGTTGTCCCATTTACAAAAGCATTTTCCCAGATTTCTGCTGACGAATATATTAGAGATTTTTTGGTAAAAAACACGCACCCCCATACGATTATTATCGGCTACGACCATCGTTTTGGTCACAACAGAACAGGTGATTTTCATTTGCTTCGCGAGATGGGAAAACATTATGATTATGAGGTAGAAGAAATTCCCAAGCAAGTGATTCACGACCTCACTATTAGTTCAACTAAAATCAGGAATTATCTTCAGGAAAACAAAATTCATTTAGCCAATGAATTATTAGGCTATCCCTATTTTATATCCGGCAAAGTGATTCATGGTGATAAAAGAGGTAGAGAAATTGGATTCCCAACTGCAAATATAGTTCCGGGAGACAAACACAAGCTTATTCCTTCAGACGGAACTTATGCCGGTCAGGTGATTATCCCTTCAGAAAAACAGACAGAAAAAGAAAAGAACTACTATGGTGCTATCAATATAGGGCACGCTCCTACTTTTGAAGGGAAGGAAAGACGAGTAGAGGTTTTTATTCTTGATTTCAAAGGCGACATCTATGGACAAACAATCCATTTACAGTTTCATGAATTTATTCGAACCGATGAAAAATTCGAAACCGTTCAACAGCTTATTTCTCAGATGAAGGCAGATATTATCCGGGTAAAAGAGAAACTAAGCCATTTAAAACACTAATCCTGTAATATTTTTCCCATCAATTCTTTTAGTAAATCTGACTGACTTGTGCTATTATCATTAATACCCACAAGACGTTGATTATATTTATAGAGTAACAAGATAGCACGTCTTACGCCATTGATGCCATACAGCCTGGCACCCTGCTGATAATCTCTCAAAAAGTAAGGAGAAACGCCAATAGCTTTAGCCAATTCAGCTCCTGACTTTCCTCTATGCTGCAACAAGGCTTCCGTTTTCGAAAAATAATTATATAAAACAGGAAGCAGCAATTGCATGGGAGCAGCTTTTGGATTTCCTTCAAAATACCGGATAATACGCATCAACTTAGGGACATCTTTTTTACCTATAGCATTTTGAAATTCAAAAACATTGTATTCGCGACTTATCCCTACAAATTGCTCTACCGCTTTGTCATCAATAGTACTTCCTTCAGGAATATTCAAAATAATTTTCCCTATTTCATTGGTCTGAACAGACAAATCCATTCCAACATGACTGGCCATCATCATACAGGCCTTCTCTGAAATATCATAGCCTTTCGACTGTACATAAGAACGAATCCATCCGGGTAATTGATTCTCATATAATTTCTTTACATAAAGAATAGTTCCTTTTTCTTTTACCTTTTTCCCAAATGCGGAGCGACCATCCACCTTACCTCCTTTGAAGGTAATAACAAAAATCGTTGAATCCTGCAGATCTTCCACATAAGCCTTTAGTTTCTCCAAATCCTGTTTTCTCATACTCTGCGCCTCTTTCAACAACACTACTTGTTTTTCAGAAAACATGGGATAACGCCTACAAGCATTAATCACATCACTCCAATCTGCATCTTTGCCATAAAAGATACTCAGATTAAAATCCTGCTCAGCTTCCGAAAGCAATTTATGTTCAAAAAAATCACAAGCCTGATCGATAAAATATTCTTCCTCTCCCTGTAATAGATAAAGAGACCTGTACTGCCCCTCTTTTAACTCCTTCATCAATGCATCGAATGTCATAAGCTGAATATTTCAATAAATTTTGTATGTCGCAAATATATTGATTCCTCTTTTTCTTTCCTACAAACTGCCGTCTATAAAACAAAAAACACCATTCATATAAATGGTATTCTTATCTCTGATAATTGTCATTTTGGCTTACTTTTTGTATCACATAAAATCCAAAATGATAATATTACGTTAACATTTTGATATAAATAGCAAAATATGGCAACAAATAACCCATCTGATAATAAAACAAACGACCGCAAAAAGAATGTCCTTATTTACGGTATTCTCATCCTTGCACTCATTGCGACCTGGGCTTATATCTATTGGGATAAAAGCAGAAATACGCAAACACAACAAGAGCTACAATCTCAGGTGATTGAATTAGATTCTTCTAAATCTGCTGTAAAAGAGCAATATCAAGCTACTTTGGTCAAACTAGATTTACTCAAAACAGAGAATGATTCTCTAATAAAAACAAAATCTAAAGAAATAGAAGACCTAAAAGCACGTATTCAAAGTATTTTATCCAAACAGAATGCCTCCCAAACTGATTTAAAAGAAGCAAAAAGCTTAATCAACCAACTCAAAAATAGAATAGCCGGTTACAAAAGTGAAATAGAAAGATTGCAGGGAGAAAACATTGCATTAACGGCACAAAGAGATTCACTTAAAGTGCAGAGAGATTCTTTACAAAGTAATTACCAAACAGCCACTGCAAAGAATGATTCTTTGCACAGCAAGATAAAAATAGCAGCAAATCTAAAAGCTGCACATTTCGATATTTCTCCAATTCACATAAAAAACAGTGGGAAAGAAACAACTACAGATAAAGCAAAAAGAACAGATATACTGCGTATTCAGTTTAATATAGAAAAAAATGAGCTCGCTACATCAGGAAAAAAAGAACTCTTTATCTGCATCAATTCTCCGGAAGGAACGCCCATAGCCGTAGAAGAAATGGGATCCGGGAGATTTATGCTAAAAGACAGCACCGAAAAACTATATACCTTAAAAACCACGATAGATTACCAACAGGGACAACCCCTTCCGGTAACCGTTAATTGGAAACAATCCAAAGATTTCAAACCGGGAACATATGCTGTATCAGTTTATGAAAACGGTGAAAGAATTGGAGAAAGTTCAGTTAAATTAGAAGATGGTTTCTTTATTTTCTAAATAAAGAAAACCCAGCAATTGGTTTAATCTATTCATCTCAACCGCCAAACGCACCTAGAGTAGCTATTGTACCAACGACTGTAAGTAAAATTATTAAACCTATAAATGAAATAATAAGTCCAACAATAGCCAAACCTCTTGGCTTTTTAAATATACCTATGAAAGAAAAAACAGCTCCCAAAAACCACCCAAGCCAGCCTAACAAAGGAATCCAACCCAAGAATAGTGATATAAGAGCCAATACAAAGCCGGCTACTCCTATTCCATTTTTACTATTTTCCCCTTGCTGAATAATAATGGTTTGGCCCTGATTAGATGAGTTTGTTTGATCGGTTTGATTCATGTGTTCTCTTGACATATAATGCATTTAAAAGTTGACATAGTTATAGAAAGCATGCTATAAAAAACACCTTAATATTATTAAGGAAACAAAATTCAAATACTGCCCTATTAAGGTTACTGAAATACTTTATCTTAAGGTTCTAAGATGCTCTCTGCCACAGGGACTTTCCCTCCGGGACCAATATACTTCGCATCTCCAAAACCTAAAATAGGGACGAAAATAAATCCTAATAATACCAAACCTATAGTAAATCCAACGCCCTTTCCAAAAGACAAAGAAAGCTGATGATACATCATAATAGCAATCACAATATTTACAATTGGTATAAGCATCAGCAAAATCCACCACCAGGGCTTCCCTACAATTTCTAACAGTACAAGAATATTATAAATTGGAATAATCGCTGCCCAACCGGGTTTTCCGGCCTTTTCAAACGTTTTCCACATGGCAACAATCATCAAAACGATGATAAGAACGTAAACTACTTTTCCCATTGTTTCATTTTAAAATAAGTTAAAAAATAAAGATAAAAAAGCTATAAAGAAGGTATCATATCTTTTATCAAAATAGCTAATTGCTATCATTAGCATTAACGAATATACATCTTTTTTTATTTTATATCCTAATTTTTATTATTAAAAGAGAAATTTGTTTTTTTAATTAGGGCATGACTATTGTATTATATCTCTAATTTCTAAAAAAAGTGAAGTTTTATTTATTCAACAGTATCTTATACCTTCATAAAAACACCGCAAGGAAGTCAGTGCAAAAAGTCAATTATATTATCTTCGATTTAGGAGGAGTCCTAGTAGATTGGGATCCGGAATATCTTTATAAAAAGCTATTTACAGACCAAAAAGAGATGCGTCATTTTCTTTCTCACATCTGCACACCGGATTGGAATGAACAGCAGGATGCAGGACGACGTTTATTAGAAGCCACAGATATATTAGTTGAAGAGCATCCCCACTATGAAACAGAGATACGCGCCTTCTATGGAAGATGGGCAGAAATGCTGGGAGGACCAATTCAGGGAACTGTAGAAATTCTTCAAACCCTCATAAATAAAAAGATACCCGTATTTGCCTTAACCAATTGGTCTGCCGAAACCTATCCTATTGCGCATTCCCAATATGATTTTTTACAATGGTTTGAAGACATTATCGTTTCTGGCCACGAAGGTATTCGCAAGCCCTTCGCAGAAATTTATCAATTAGCCGGTAAAAGATTTGGAGTAAAACCTAAAGAAACACTTTTTATTGACGACAACCTGAGAAATATTAAAGGAGCGCAAGCAGTGGGATTCCAAACCATCCACTTTAAGAACCCGACAGCACTGAAGAAAGAATTAATACATCTGGGTATTTTACCTTAATATTTCTTCATATCTTTTTCTGTTTCTCAAAATTCCTATAGCCGTATCTATCACAGGACTTTGAGAAAGGTTAGCTGCGGTTTTTCCGGGCAACCTGTAATAACAATTCATTATTTCCCTTGCTAATAACTCAGATATTTCCTGCTTTTTTTCTTTCAGCGCAGGATGGGTATATTTTCTAATCTGCAATGCCAATTTATTATAATTTGACTCAACCGAATCATAATAACCGGCTCCTATCGCATCTGCTTTAATCCGCTCTAACAGCTGCTCTCCCCTGCTTCTATATGCTAAAGAATGTTTTCCGACATAGTGTTTAAATTTTCTAAATAGGGAGTCTGATACCTGAAATTGACCTAACTCTGGCGCAACAGGATGTAGCTGAATATATCTAGCTGCAAAAAGAAAAATAAGGTTATTATTGATTAATGCATTGGAAAGATTACTTAAATATCTTTGATTTATCAGTTTATCCGGTGTAATGCCTCCATTATTGTGAACAATGCGACCATTAGTCGTGGTAAAATCTTTTTGTATAGAATCTATAACTTTTATCGGACTCCCATATTTATCTCGATGATGATAATCTAATTTTTGAATACAGCGCCCACTGGGAGTATAATAACGACCGACGGTAAGTTTTAATTCACTATGATAAGGTAGTTCACGGGTTCCTTGCACCAACCCCTTTCCAAATGATTTACGCCCCACAATAACGCCTCTGTCTAAATCCTGCATTGCTCCGGCAAAGATTTCAGCCGCAGAAGCTGATCTTCTATTAATCAATACCACTAGTGGAATCAATGTATCAATAGGTTTTTGTATCGCCGTATATACTTCATTCCATATTTCACTCCTACCCCTTACACTTACAATAGTATCACCCAAAGGCAAAAAGAAGTTACTCATTCTAACCGCTTCCCGTAGCAACCCGCCGGGATTACCTCTTAAATCAACGATAAGCCCATCAAGCTGTGTATTCTGCTGTAAGCTTTGAAATGCATCTTTAAAATCTGCAGCACTTCCCTCTGTAAATTGTCGGAACTTTATATACCCAATTC
>DATGTY010000198.1:0-5958 GCA_035301605.1 Chitinophagaceae bacterium
GGCCATCTACCCAAGAATTCCTTAAAGAACTTTTATCTAACCTTTACAAGAGCCAGCAAACGGACTCGAACCGCCGACCGACTGATTACAAATCAGTTGCTCTACCAACTGAGCTATGCTGGCCTCTCATTCATATGAGAACCCATTTTTATTAAGCAAAAAATCCCTACTTCAAAAAATGGATTGGCAAAGGTAGTAAACAAGAATTATATTGCAAAATAAAAAAAATAAAAAGTCTAACATTTTTTTACCCCACAATATAATTCCCCCTAGGGGTGTTAATTCTGCAATTGCTTTGACTTATGGCGTTTTATCTGTTTTACTATTGCATTAAACGCACTATCAAAGGATTCCTCAAATGATTTGGATTCATGCTGCCCAAAAAACGTTTGTTGAGGAACAGAAACTTTAATTTCTGCTACTTTATCTTTTACTTGATGACTTGCATTTTCAATCTTAAGAAAGACTTCAACGTTTGTTATTCGGTCATGAAAGACCTCCAACTTCCCCAATCGTTTATCTACATGATTAATCAAATTACATCCGCATCAAAATGAACAGCCTTAATCTGTTTATTCATAATCCAAAGATTTAAAGAGTTAATTAATTGTTTCTTAAAAAAAGAAACTTATCTATCACGCTATCGATATGAGACACAGAGTAATTGGCAGAGTGATAATATTAAAACCCACTAACTTCCATGCTCCATAGCAATAACTTCCCTGCCTCACGTTAATTTCCGAAAAAGAAACACATAAAAACAAGACAAAACGAAAGGCCTTTCGCACATCTAAGTTAATTATTTTTAGCAAAACATCCTATTAAATTAAAAAAGAAAACGTTAAATAAAGAAACAGAGACCAAAGCAGGGAACCTACGCTCCCGATTTTGGATGCGCCTGTTTATATACTTCTTTTAACTGCGCGATGTTATTATGCGTATAAATTTGGGTAGCAGCCAGACTGGAGTGTCCGAGCAATTCCTTTACTGCATTTAAATCAGCTCCATTATTCATCAACATTGTGGCAAACGTGTGCCGGAGGACATGTGGACTCTTTTTTTCTTCAGAAGTAATAAGTGAAAGATATTTCTTTACTATCCGATAAACATATTTGTCATATAATTTATTCCCTTGGGGAGTAACCAAAAGGAATGTTTCATCACAGTTCGGCAGCTTTTCTTTTTCAGAAAGATATTCTTTTAGACAACAACAAAGATTTTTGCTTATCGGAATGATCCGCTCCTTGTTTCCCTTTCCCAATACTTTAATTTGAGAAATTCCAAAATCCACATTTTTTGTTTTAAGATCTATCAACTCAGATCTTCTTATTCCGGTTTCATACAACAATTGGAGAATCATCCGTTCCGTCAATCCTTTATAACCTTCCGGAAAATCAATATTATGAAATAAAACATCCATCGCTTGCCTATCCATATAAACTGGCAATCTTTTGCTTGTTTTTAAACTTTGGATGGAGACCGCAGGATTCTTATCTATTAAAGTTGTTTGTTGTAAATACCTAAACCAGGATTTTAAGGTGGAAAGCTTCCGGTTTATTGTTCGAGCCGAGCGCCCCTTATTCATCAAATCAGCCAACCATGATCGAATCATTGTTGAACTCACTTGATTAATTTTTTCTACTTGATAGAACGAATAAAGATATTGACAGAAATCGTCTAAATCTTTATGATAAGAAAGAACAGTATGAGAAGAATAACGCTTTTCATACTTTAAGTAATCAATAAAATCTTGATATAAATCTAAATATGACACCATAAAAAATATTGATAAGGTAAAAGTACGTATTTTTTACCTTATCAACAGGGTCATATTTACTTCTTAATCTGACCAGTAATGATTTTCTCGCGATATATCGCTTTCAATACTTCATGACGACGTTGTACAGAAGGTTTCGTAAAAGCTTGTCTATTCCGTAGATTTGTCAGAACCTTAGCTCTCTCAAACTTACGTTTGTATTTTTTTAGTGCCTTATCTATATTATCGCTATCCTTAGAATCAACAATAAGCATAATTTTCCTTTTATTTTTTTGAAAGTGCAAAGGTAATATAAATTTCTATTTATAAAAACCTTAGAATCTATTTTTCCTAAAAAGTTCTATCTCAGCCCTCATCTCTTCTGATGGGTTTCCAATGAAGGATCTTTTTTTATTTCTTTTAAGTCACCAGAATGCTCGTCTGTCTTGACTTTTCCATTTGTTATTTTCAAATTGGGTTGACCGGCGTTTACCCATGCGGTGTACCACAGAGAAGCGACTGCATGTATGGCCTTATTCATTTTTCTATTGACCATTCCATTCAGGGCTTGGTTATATGCGTTGGAAAAACCTACTGAAAAACGACGTACAACGGATCCCTTTCTCTCAATAAAAGCATGCACTTCACCGGCAGGATAACTTTCCAAAAGCTTCTTCTCTACAGTCAACACGCTATCCGCCTCTTTAGCAGAAGTCAATACCAAATCCCAAATATAATCACCCGGATCTTTTATATATTCTGCCTTCCCGTTCCAATATTGAAAAGAAGTATCTGCAAAAAGCTCAGGAATTTCAGATTCCCATAAAGCGTGAATTCCTTTCTGGTTTGTCTTCTGCCCGTCATAATTAGATGTAGCATGCAAAGGCACACAAGCATCTGCAATATAGTGTCCGAGAAATATAGAATGTTTTAAAATAGCAGAAAGATCTTTTCTTTCAAATGCATGCTGTAGTTTATAAAAAACTTTTAACGCATACCAGGGAACCGTCCCATATTTCTGTAAGGTATCTTTGGAGAATTTTCTCACAGCCGACTCCCAGTCTCTCGGAAGATTACTAAAGGGATAGCTTCCATAATGATCGATATCTATAAAATGATGTGGCGCTTCTCCCTTAACAGCATAACGCCGTTTGTCCGGATCCGGCGCATGCCGGGTAATATATTTTATATGAGGCCTGTACCATACCATCATCTCAGGTGGCAGAGAAAAAATCGCCTGATGATTTATTCTTTTATGAGCAAAGAAACCCCAGCCCAAACAATTTGGGCTCAGAAAACCCAATAAAAAGAGTATTCCAACAATGCGATATATCCATTTCTTCTTACTCATTTGAGATCCATTGTTTCCGGCATATCCTCCTCGTCGTCATCTATTTCCCGAATAATATCAACCGTTTCTCCGCCACCTGTAATTCCTCCGGAAACGGCAAACTTCATCGCATCGGCAGCTGAGATATAATCCAAAGGTTGAATTCTTGACTTCTTTACAAAATAAACTTTCCCTGCTATTGATAACGACATCGGAACATAAACAGCTACGACATCCTGCAATCCAAAATCTTCCGCTTCATCTCTTGTAATAAAGCCGATTTCCCAAACTTCTTCATTATAAATATGCACCAATACCGGATGTTCAAATTTCTTTTTCTTTCCCATCAGGCTATCAAAAACATCCTTGATGGAAGTATATAAATATTTAATCAATGGTGTTTTCTCCAAAAGATGATCAAACAAGGCAAAGATTCTACCTATCAGAAAAAAGGAAGACAAATACCCAACAAAAGTAATGCCTGCCAATAAAATAAGGACGCCCAAACCCGGGATAAAATCGGAAAGCCCTAGAAAATCATCTAACGCACCAAAAAGCCACACAATCACATAAAAAGTCAGGAAAATAGGTGCCAAAACTAACACGCCCTGGAAAAAGTGCTGCAAAATCTTCTTAAATGTCCATTTCTTTTTCATCGGAAATATTTTAGTTTTGGATTTTGTATGTCTAATTATTACTAATATGACAAAAATATAAAATTTATGTTATAACCAAGAAGCGTTACCGACATAAACAAGTCTATTCATAAAAGTAAAAAAGGTTGTCCAAAAAAGACAACCCTTTCATAAATTTTCACAAAACACTTTAATTATTCTCCGGACGCATCTGGGGGAAAAAGAGTACATCCTGAATAGAATGTTGTCCCGTTAACAACATACTCAATCTTTCTATTCCAATACCGATTCCTGAGGTTGGAGGCATTCCATACTCCAAAGCCCGAAGGAAGTCTTCATCAATATACATGGCTTCATCATCACCCCGCTCCATTAATTGCAGCTGTTCTTCAAAACGTTCTCTCTGATCAATCGGATCATTCAACTCACTATAGGCATTGGTAATTTCCTTTCCATTTATGATTAACTCAAAACGCTCTACCATTCCC
The DNA here is from genome assembly GCA_035301605.1 of Chitinophagaceae bacterium. Lineage (GTDB taxonomy): Bacteria > Bacteroidota > Bacteroidia > Chitinophagales > Chitinophagaceae > FW021-bin31. Next base: position 4,210 of record DATGTY010000198.1, read on the forward strand.
GGTTTTTCTCTATGTTTCTTGGTTAGCGGACTCATCTCTATCGGATGATCAGTAATAAAAGTAGGTTGGATATAATTCGCTTCACATTTCTCTCCAAATATTTCATCTATCAATTTCCCTTTCCCCATTTTTTCATTCACAGGAAGCTCTAACTCCTTACATACATTTCTAATTTCTTCCTCACTTTTTCCATTTAAATCATATCCGGTGTGCTCCTTAATGGCATCAAAAATACTCATTCTTTTATATGGTGCTTTAAAGTCTATTTCATTCCCATCTACATTGACAATAGTAGAACCATTCACTTTTTCTGCAACAGAAGACAACATAGCTTCCGTTGTTTTCATCATCCAGATATAATCTTTATAGGCCACATAAAATTCTAAAATAGTAAACTCCGGATTATGCGAGCGATCCATTCCTTCATTTCTAAAGTTTCTACTAAACTCATATACCCAGTCAAAACCACCAACAATTAATTTTTTCAAATACAGTTCATTGGCAATTCTCAAATAAAGCGGAATATCTAAAGCATTGTGATGTGTCACAAAAGGACGAGCTGCAGCCCCGCCGGGAATACTCTGAAGAACCGGTGTATCTACCTCCAGCGCACCCTGATTGTTCAAAAATTCCCGAATCGCATTTTTTATCTTAGTCAACTTTGCAAAAAGTTCTTTCTTCTCCGGATTTATAATCAAATCCGCATATCGCTGCCGATAACGAAATTCCGGGTCAGAAACTGCATCAAAGGTTTCTCCTTCTTTCTCTTTTACAATAGGAAGCGGTTTTACCGACTTAGATAATAGTTTCAAAGATTCTACATGAATGGAAGTCTCTCCGGTTTTCGTAACAAAGGCAAAACCGGTTATACCAACAATATCACCAATATCTAACAGTTTTTTCCACACCTTATTATAAAGCGTTTTATCTTCATCAGGACAAATATCATCCCGTCTTACATACAGCTGGATTCTGCCAGAACTATCTTGAAGTACTCCAAAACTAGCCTTTCCCATCTTTCGAATACTCATGATTCTTCCGGAGATAGACACTTTCTGAAAGTTATCTTTTGTTTCTTCGCTATATTCTTCTTTAATATGCTTTGCTGTATCAGTTACAGGAAACAAAGCAGCAGGATATGGATCTATCCCCAGTTCTTTTAATCTCTCTAATTTTTCTCTGCGAATAACTTCTTGTTCAGACAGTTGTCTAGTTTTATTTTCCATAATAACGACTTCTGGTTAGTTTTGGGGTGCAAAGATAGCAGTTTTCATTACACTATAAAGTAATTAAACCTCTTCCTCCAAAAGACTTTTTACAAAATCCACCATTTTCGGATCGCCATAATCAGCTGCACCGGCATGACGAAAGACAATCTCCCCTGTTTTATTAATCATTACCGTCGTTGGCAAAGCTCCCGAAAAATAGACATAAGGGATGTTTCCTGCAGGCACATAAATAGGGAATGCATAACCTTTGTCTGCTGAAAACTCGCTGGACTTGTCAATCTTATTGTCCGCATCAACAATAAGAAATACCATATCCTCATTATCTTTAAACTCTTTATATAATTTATTTATAGTAGGCATCTCTATACGACAGGGAGGACACCAGGTAGCCCAGAAATTGATAAAAACAACTTTCCCTTTCAGTTCTGATATTTTCACTTCTTCTCCTTTGCTATTCTTAAAAGTAACATCCGGAGCTTTAGTCACCGGAGGATCCTGTTCTTCCTGTAACACCGATATT
>DATGTY010000199.1:0-8505 GCA_035301605.1 Chitinophagaceae bacterium
CCTGACCTAGATGAAATAATGCACCTTTACTCAATTCCAATCCTAAAGATATAATCAAACCAGCACCAGCACATAACCAAAAACCATTATAAAAATAATGACTCGTCAGTTTTTTATCATTCTTTCCATGGGCAAGAGAAACCATCTGAGAAACGGCAAGTGTAATGCCAATACCAAGGACAAAAGGTATGTTCATAAAGCTGCCTATCAATGCCACTGCAGCAAGTTGTTTATAACCTACCGCTCCCACCATTGCCGTATCAATTACCTTTAAAACTTCCTGTGCAATTTCTCCAAAAATCAAGGGAATAGCTAAACTGATTGTTTGCTTGGCTTCCTGACGTAATAACATAGAATTTCTTTAAAAAAGCGCAAAGGTAAGTTAGTTTTGCAGAGGAATAATAGGTTAAATAATCAAATTTATTTACCTTTGCAGTCGCAAAATCGGCGGTATCGTCTAGTGGCCTAGGACAGGGCCCTCTCACGGCTCAAACACGGGTTCGATCCCCGTTACCGCTACAAAGAGGTATAAGACTTACAATCAACAACTTATACCTCTTTTTTATTTCTTCTCTTTCCCAAAAAAAGTTAATCAAGAATATGTTTTAAGTGATGAATCTTTTCAAATGGATTCTCAGCTTTAAAAATCTCGCTTCCGGCTACTAAAACATCCGCTCCGGCTAACAGGATTTCTACTGCATTCTCGCTATTTACCCCGCCATCAATTTCAATAAGCGTATGTAATCCTCTGCTATCAATAAGCTGCCTCAATGTTTTAATTTTATGAAGCGTATGCGGAATAAAAGATTGTCCGCCAAAGCCAGGATTGACACTCATCAGATTCACAATATCAGCATCCTGAATAATCTCTACCAAATCTGCAATGGGCGTATGCGGATTCACGGCTATTCCTGTCTTCATTCCCAAATCTCTAATTTGTTGAAGATTCCGATGAAGATTGGGACAAGCTTCAATATGTACGGTTAAATGATTCGCCCCTGCTTCTTTAAAATCTTTTGCATATTTTCCGGGTTCTTCAATCATCAAATGCACGTCCATAGGTTTGTTAGAAACTCGTCGAACCGCATCGATTACCGGTAATCCAAAACTAATATTTGGTACAAAACGACCATCCATGACATCCAGATGAATCCAATCTGCTTCACTCTTATTGACCATATCTATCTCTGCTCCTGTCTTCAAAAAATCCGACGCTAACAATGAAGGTGCTATATAGGTATCTTTTCGTGCCAAAATGCTATATTTTACAAAATTTCTAGAATGACAGCCTTCGAAAAAATATCACTCCTTTATTTTCTCTAGTGCTGCTTTCGCTTTTTTATTATTTTCATCAAAAACCAATGCCTGCCTATAATCTGCTATCGCTTCCTCTATCTTCCCCACATGAGCTTCCATTTTACCTCTCATATAGTAGGCTTTTGAACTTGTAGGAGCTACCCTGGTAGCTAAAGTATATATTTTTCTCGCTTTTTCCCAATCTTGTTCATCCTCATATAATTTTCCTAGATGAAAATAAGTAAATACAAATTGCGCATTATGTTGTATTGCTTTATTATAATAAATAGTGGCCTCCGCTTTCTGTCCCTGTTTTTCCTTAATAAGACCTATACAATAATAGGGTTCCGCGGCCGAAGAATCCATTTGAGCAGCCTTTTCATAAAATCTGATTGCTTTCCCAGAATTTTTTTTAAGCAACAAATCCCCCATGCGCATCATTGCATCATACCCTAAAGGTTCTATTTGTAGTGCTTTTTTCATCACTTTTATTGCTTTATCGATATTCCCCTGTGCTTCATAAACTTGCGACCGAAGTCCTAATGCTTTTGGAGACTTAGGATAATGCTCTAACAAGCTATCTGTTTGGCTCAGGGTTCCTTCATAATCATTGCGAAGCCATAAGAGAAAAGCCTTCTGTAAACGAGCCACTCGATTTTTAGGATCCACTTTCAACGAAGCAGAAAAATACTTCATAGCTGAATCTCTAAATTCTTCATCCAGATAAGTTTGTCCCAAGGTGGCATAATACAGACTCACCTTAGGTTTTAAATCAATAGCCTTTTTAAGATCTATTTCCCCCTTTTTATAATCTTTTGTTTCAATTCGCAATTTTCCTCTTTCAAAATACAGAGACGCACTATCAGGATGTTGTTGAATAGTCTCTGTCAATTGTTCTATCTTTCCGGAAGCAACATGTGAAGACTTCTCATTTTGTGTTTCTCCATTATTTTCTCCCTTATTATCAGTAGATTGACAGGATGCCATAAATAATATGGCAACCAATAAAAACAAAGATAATTTTACAGAGATCAATCTATACATAAGAACAAAGATAGGATTCATAAATGGAGAATTACACGATTCAATACCAAAGTTTAAAGTGTTGTTTAACTTTCATTTCTTTACGAAAAAACACCAATCCCAAATGATATAAATCTATGCTAAAAGTCACCCTGTCATCCCTCTTCAGCTCCATCCAAGCCGCCCTCATCTGTTCACTATCATTAATTCCTCCCAACACAAGAACAGAATTTTCAGAAATCTGAGGAATATATGCTTCAAAATAAGCACACACTCTCTTTGTATTATTCTCTCCTTCAATATAGAGCATATCCATATTACGCAGTTCCTTTTTTACACTTTCAGGAATTTCTTCTTCCTTTGAAATTCTGATTATTCGAGTCAATAAAAATTCACCTTCTGCCTCTTTAAAATCATACACTTCACCACCTCTAATAGGATACTGTTTATCAATATTTGAGAAATTAAAAGCCACAGAAGGAACTGAATAATCACCAATTTCTAAGATATAACGCAACTTCAGATAAGGTATCATCCGTTGAAAAAGACGTCTGTACTTGGCTCGAAAAAGAAACGACTGATTCAGCTTTTTTGCTTTTAATTCCTTGATTCTTTCTTCATTTTTTTTGACAACAAAATTAGAAAGCGACCGCTTTTCTTCCCCCAAATGAGCTGCCCCTCTTTTGTTCCTCAAGACCTTCATATAAAATTGAAAAACAAAAGGAGAATGTATTTTCTGTATCCCTGTACTTTCGAAAAAATGTTCCCAATAACTCATAACAATCAAATGATATCCTACAACTTTAGAATGGGAGTAAATCCTTTTTTTATTTCCCCAAACAAATCTCCTACACAATCTGCAAATATAACAGCATTCTTGTTCTATTCTGTAGATTTAATTGTAAATGTATAATGACTACCTCATGGTATTTCTTATATTTGCCGTGTGAAAAAACTCGATAAACTTATTATCAAGACCTTTTTGGGACCATTTGTCGTAGTCTTTTTTGTGACCGTATTTGTACTGGTCATGCAATTTCTATGGAAATATATTGAAGACCTGGTAGGGAAAGGTCTGGACTCCATTACTGTAGGTAAACTCATTTTTTATATGAGTGCCACCATGGTACCGCTGGCACTTCCGCTGGCCATCTTGCTATCCGCTATCATGGCATTTGGAAACATGGGTGAGAATTTCGAATTGGTTGCTTTGAAATCGGCAGGAATATCTCTAACCCGATTCATGCGTCCTTTGTTTATCGTTTGCCTGTTTCTTTCAGGAGGTGCTTTTCTCTTTGCTAATTACGTTATTCCGGTTGCTAATTTACAAGCCAAATCTCTTCTTTATGATATTGTCAATCTAAAACACGGATTTAATATACAGCCGGGCATATTTTTCACAGAGATAAGTGATATGGCCATAAAAGTTGATAGTAAAGAGCCCGATGGCAAAACAATCCATGGTGTCATGATTTATGACAAAAGAGACCCTGACAATAAAAAGCTTATCCTGGCAAAAGATGGCAAAATGGAAACGGCCGAAGCAAAAAGATATGTTAATGTTTTTTTACATAATGGATATGAATATGAAGAAAGAGGAAGAAGATTGAAAGACAAAGAAATCATGAAAACGCATTTTGAGGATTTTAAAATGATTTTAGATCTTAGTGATTTTCAATTATCCAGAACCCCCGTCAATCTATTTTCCAGCAATTATCAAATGCAAAATGTCGTTCAACTTTCTAACAGCATCGATTCCATTAAACAGGCTCAAAAGAAAAAAGCACAAAAAGTACATGTAGAAGTCACCAGCAATTATCCATTTACTAGATGGCAAAAGGATTCCAGCTGGGAATTACAATCCCTCCCTCCACCTCAAGAAGCCTCTTTTGATAGCCTCATTCCGGAACGACACAAACGATATGCCTATCAAAGTGCTTTATCTGAAATAAAAAGAACCATAAACAAACTAAAATTAACGCTCCCCATATATAAAAATCAGGAAGAAAATATCATCAAACACAAGATTGAGTGGCAGCGAAAGTTCACTTTATCATTTGCCTGTTTAGTACTTTTTCTTATAGGAGCTCCCTTAGGCTCTATTATCAGGAAAGGGGGATTGGGCGCCCCACTTGTTTTCGCGGTGGCCTTCTTTGTCATTTTTTATATTGTATCTACCATTGGAGAACAACTTTCAGAAAAATACGTATTAACGCCTTTTGCTGGTATGTGGCTGGCTACAGCAGTCTTACTTCCAATCGCAGGATTTTTGATTTATAAAGCCCTGAATGACTCCCAAATGTTTAATAAAGAGTTTTATCATAGAATAGTCAAAAGCATTCGTAAATTCTTTGTACACAAATAACTAATTTACCGATCGTGTCCGATTCAAATAAAATATCCGGTTGTCTCTACCTCATTCCATCTTTGCTCAGTCCCGAAGCATTGGACTCCATGCCTCCGGCCATACTGCAAACCATAACTACAACCCATCATTTCTTTGTAGAAAATGAAAGAACGGCAAGGCGTTTTTTTAAAAAATTAGATCACAGCATTTCTATAGATGATCGACACTTTAGTGTAATCAACAGACATCACGAAGCCGACACCCGGCAATTAAAAGAATGGTTATCCTCCGGATTGAATGTGGGCATAGTAAGCGAAGCGGGATACCCCTGTATCGCAGATCCCGGTCATGTTTTGGTAGAAGCCGCACATCACATCCACGCAAGAATTGTTCCACTCTCCGGGCCGAATGCTATGCTTATGGCACTGAGTGCTTCAGGATTTAATGGACAGGCTTTTCGATTTAGTGGATATATCCCCCGAAAATCACATCTCAGAACCAAAGCGCTAAAAAATCTCGCCAAACAGGTTCAAAAATATAACGAAACACAAATTTTCATGGAAGCACCTTATCGTAATGATAAACTGGTAGAGGATATTATTCGCCAGCTTCCACCTAACCTGAAGCTTTGTATCGCAGTAGATATTACAGGAGAGGAAGAATTTATTGAAAGTAGAAAAATAAAAGATTGGAAACAACATCAACCCAAATTACATAAAAAACCGGCAGTATTTCTCTTAGGAAATTAAAGTCTTACATGCGACCCTTTGCAAGGTCGAAAAAGAATACACTCCCTTTATTTCTAAAAATATTTGATCTCTCTGATATCATCCATTCAAAAAATGGTATAATACTGAATCGATTTTCATTATTATTTAAATCCAACCGATTTACTCCCTCAGTATTATACCAATATTGTTTATTCCAACTTCAATGTATAACCAGCATTAAAAATACTAATACCCACATTATTTCTCTCTAATCCATTTCTTTGATCTGCTTAGATGATAAGCTCTACTCTTATCTACTTCAATTTTATCCTTATCTCCCATTACACTATTCAACTCCTTCAATACTTTTCCATCCTGATGAATGATACCAAGAATAGTAAATTCAGTACGTCTATTTAGCTGACGCCCTTCCGGATTATCAGAACCATCCGGATTTTTATTCGGTGCTATCGACCGGCTTTCTCCATATCCTTTCGCCTCTAACCTATTTTTACTAATGCCCTGATTTACTAAGAACGTCACTACAGATTCAGCTCTTTGTTGAGACAACCATTCATTATATTGATCTGATCCTAAAGCATCCGTATGTGCTCCTATTTCGACCTTCCATTCAGGATGTTCTCTTAATAATGATAAAAGAGAATCTAAAGCATACTTTGATTCGGGTCTTATATTCGCTTTATCAAAATTATAGTAAATATTTTGAATACGGATAGGTTTATATAATAACGTTAAATAAATATCCTGCTCAAAGACACTATCTACTTTTGTTAACTGCCGATGTGTAATAATAACATTTTCTGTGCCATATTGTTTATGAGAAAAGTGCATTTTTAGTGGACGACGATTAGAAAGGGCAAAATGAAAGAAACCATCATCAGTAGTTGTTAATTCTCCTATAGAGGCCTCCGTAATAGAGTCGGTAAGGCTTGAATTCACTTCATCAATAGGATCTCCTGTATTTTTATCATAGACATGTCCTATCAATCTAATCTTTTTCAACTCCACATTATAAAGGTTCAGACAACAAACAGAATTTCTGTCAGAACTAGTAAAAAATCCTTTCCTGTTCTCCTTGGGATAATAATATACATCATCTTTAGAAGAATTCAACGGATAACCCAAATTCTGGGGCATGGACCAACCTTCATTTCCTGCAAAGTTCCCCTCACTTCTATAAAGATCCAGACCGCCCATTCCTACTTTCCCATTGCTGCTATAATACAAATAACCGGTTTTTGTATCATAAAAAGGATTCAATTCATCCCTTTCCGTGTTAATATCTTGCTCTAAATGAATAGCATTCCCTGTCGGAAGTCCATCCCGATTTAAGGCACAATACCATAAATCAACACCGCCTAAACCGCCGGCTCTATTTGAAGAAAAAATCAAATATTTTCCATCGGCAGTCACACTCGCTTCTTTGGTATCAGTACCTTCTATATTGACAGGAGCACCTAAAATCTTTGGTTCTTGATAAGTGCCGTCCGCATTTCGCTTACTTACCATAATTACATAACGTCCTGCATGATCTTTCTTTTCCGAAGGTTGAACCTTGGTAAAATATAATAGCTGTTGTTCCTTATTAAAAGACGCAGCTGCTTCATTTATCAGCTTATTATCCGACAAATTTACCTTTTCCGGATGAGCGCTTGCTTCCTGATTAAGCTTAGTCCGATATATTTTATTTATATAAGGACTATGTTTCTTGGATTTAACACTTTTTAATGCTCTGGAAGAACTAAAATACAAGGTATCGTCTTGAAGAACCGGTGCATATTCTGATCCTTTTTCTGCATTAACAGGCTGTGGCAATTCTTTCACTTCTGCCAAACGCGGGTATTTTAATTGTTCTAAAGCAAATTGACAAGATGCCATCTCCAAATGTGCTCTATCTATATATTTTTCTTCTCCCGAATAGGCTGATACAAAACTTTTCAATACCTTTCCCGCCTGTTGATAATTGCCCTCTGCTCTCAGACAAACCGCATACCATAAGCCTGCTAATGGAAAATTATCCGTCTTAAATTTCATCGTTTTTTTATACCATTTACCGGCACGTTCATAATCTTTATAAAATCTAAAAGACTCTCCAAGTCGATAAACCAGATACTGATAAGCTTTAGCATCCTCTTTCTCTTTTTCATTTCTGGGAGAACGTACCAGATAGGGGAGATAATATACATCATCCGGCAAAAGATTCAATGCTTTTTGATACAAGACAGCAGCTCCATAATAATTTTCCTTATTGAAATACTGATCTCCTTTTTCTTTATAATGTTTAATAAACTGAGCCTGACTCAATACAGGTACAAGTAAAATAGCAAGCAGGAGGCTTAGATATAAATATATTTTCTTCATCGTAATTTTAATCTTTATAATCTTGGACAAACGAAATCGGTATTATACACTTCCTTATGATTAATAAACGTAAGAGAAATTTCCATTCCTCCCTGACTAAGAGAAGCTACATTTAATTTAGAAACATTCACATCATAACTGAATCCCAAAGTAAAATCGCCTACATGAAATCCAACAAAAGGAACAGCAGCATCTTTCAAACGATAAGTAGCGCCAAAGAGTAAATCAGCAGTTGCGCCCAACATATATTGCGCATACAGGCTTCCTACTAATTCATGCGCTCTTCCGTTACCAAAATCTTTCCCCTGATGCAGATAAATCAACTGCGGGGTAAGCACAAAACGGTTTCCCATTTTTATTCTTGCCCCTCCGTGTAAATTAATACGCATAGGCAATCTTGAATCTGAATGTTTATAGAAAGGATCATAAGGGCGGGTTAAATGATAGACACTAACGCCACCAAAAGGATTGACTGAGGTATTTGGATTCCTATTATAATATACAATACCAATATTGGCATCAAAATCCAGAGAGGAAGTTTGATCAAACATTTCCCCATTTACGGCTCCAGGATCATAACCTGTCACCGGGTTCCATTGCTCCCCAAATTTTAATTTATTGGGATCGAAACGACGACTAATAATCCCTGCCTGAATACCTATACTCAACACATTCATTTTTCTCCTGTCAATCAACAATCTATAGGCTGCTGATCCGGAAACACTCATATAATTAAAACCGCCATCC
>DATGTY010000200.1:0-12298 GCA_035301605.1 Chitinophagaceae bacterium
TTATCTTTTCCTTCTTCTTTACTGTCTCGTACGGTATTTGGATAATCTGTGGTCTCTACAATCCATAAACGACCTTTTTCATCCCAGTCCATCGCTATCGGCTTTTTGATCTCCGGTTCACTGGCAAATAACTCTAATTCAAAGCCAACCGGCACTTGGATTAAAGTCTGAGATTCTTCCGGAGATAACGGCAATTGGTATTTAGGGGCTGGATCACGCTTCTCATAATTTGGCAAATGCGCGTCTTCATAGGTCGCCTGAGCAATCTTATAGGCTTTCATTTGCTCTACCGCCTGATCCCCAACTGCCCACAAAATACCGCTTTTTACCAATTGTAAGAATCCTGGATTTCTAAAAGTTCTTTCATCATGCCCGAACGCTGTATAAAACACCCGGCCTTTACCCTGATTTTTCACCCAGGTATAAGGTTCCCGGTAATCGTCTTCCACCCGTTCCATTAACACCTCAATATCGTCGGCAATTTTTTCATGTACATACGTCTCGTCCCATTCTGTCGTGAAAGGTTCTACACCTTCCAGGGCCGGATGATCGGGTTCCACTATCTCTGCAGAAAAAGAACCTCCGCCGTGGCTGCTAAACTGACCTCCTATCAGTTCTACTACTTCGTCATTGTTCCGAAAGCAATAGGAAGCCGAATGTAAGGGTATAAAGCCTTTCCCGGATGACACAAAATCTAGCAACCCTTTAGCCTGCGTATCTGTAATCTCATCGTGATTGGCATAAACAATCAAACCATCATATTCTTTCAATTCTTCTGAAGCCAAAATTTCCGGATCAGTGGTGTAAGTTATATTGATACCTTCTTTAAAATATTCTTGAGATAAAATTTCAGCCAGCATTTCTGAGTCATGATGTTTGCTATCATGGCCAAGAAAATATAATTCTAACCTTCTTGGCTCCTGATCCCGTCCTTCACAAGAAAATAAAAAAACAGGAAGCAGAAAAACCCAAGTAAATTTTATAAATTTCTGTTTCATAAGGTTTTTATAAATCGTTTAAAATCAAGACAAAGTAAATTCTGGCAGGGGCATAATCTCCCCTCCTTTCAAAGCGGATTCATGTGCTAATATTCCTACGCAAGTAATATTTGCGGATTGTTTAGCATCAGGGAAAGGTGACCTCCCTTCCTTTATTGCACTGACAAACTCATGTACCAGATGCGGGTGAGATCCCCCGTGCCCTGCTCCTTGGGTAAAGGATAAATGCTGGTTACCTTCTGTGTCATAAACCCCGCCTGTTGTAAATGCTTGAATTTCCTCTGGCAAAAGATGTGCATAATCTGGGCATAAAACTTCTTCCGGAATTTCAGATTCAGGTTTTTTGGCTGTATGTACGACCAATGGATTCCCTTCGATCAGTGGCCATTCTACCGCTTTTTTAGACCCATATACCTCAAAACTTTCCCGGTATTGTCTGGCTGTGTCAAATAACGAACGGTATACATGGGCACTTAAATCGGAGTTTCTGAATTTGATATGGGCAGTTTCAACCGCAAAAGGCGAATTGTAATGTTCATGCAAAGCCGGATCAATAGTACCCGAGCCAAAACAAGACACATACTCCGCCTCGCCACGGGTTAAACCTAAAACAGGCCCCACACAGTGCGTAGCATAATGCATAGGAGGCAGCCCTGGCCAATAATTCGGCCATCCTTCCATATCCTGCTGATGACTTGCCTTTAAGAACTGTACTTTCCCCAACTCGCCCTTTTCATACAGTTCCTTCATAAATAGAAACTCCCGTGCATAAACGACAGTCTCCATCATCATATAGGTAAGTCCTGTTTCATTGACCGCTTCAACAATCTGACGACATTCTTCAACGGTAGTAGCCATGGGGACCGTACATGCCACATGTTTTCCCGCACGCAGACCTTTAATGGATTGTTCGGCATGATTTGGGATAGGGGTATTAATATGAACTGCATCAATTTTCGGATCTTTTAATAACTCATCATAAGATTGATATCGTTTTTTAACCCCATAATGTTCTCCTATTTCATTTAGCTTTTTTTCATTTCGCTGACAAATAGCCACTAAACTAGTTTGAGGATGTTTTTGGTAAATCGGAATAAATTCTGCTCCGAACCCTAAACCTATAATTGCTATATTTATTTTTTTATCTTTCATAATTATATTACATATATTTCTTTAAAAAATGATGATTAACATGCTATACTCCTTTTAACCAATGTTTTAAAAATCTATTTCCATCCCTTGCAAAACTATCTTGATCCGCTGCTAAGTTTTTCCATATACATACCGCAGCTGCCAACTCCTTATTTGCAGGTGCAAAGCTCTCTATAGATACTATTCCTTTATAACCTATTTCAGAAAGACCTGCGTAATAGGCTTCCCAGGGAGCACTCCCCGTTCCCGGAGTTCCTCTAAAGTTTTCTGAAACCTGCATATGTAGCAGCTTATCACCCGCATCAATAATAGCCTGTTCGGGATCGGGCTCTTCAATGTTCATGTGAAACATATCCAAGCCTATACCCACAGCAGCCTCATTTATATCCCGTATTAAGCTTAATAAATCTTCAACAGTATTTATTAGATCGGATTCAAATCGGTTTAGAGGCTCCAATGCTAGTTTTAATCCGTGCTTACGTGCTAAGCCAGCTGTCGTTCTAATTCCCTGAACCGCTCTCTCCCATTCTATTTTCTTCTGCTCAGAAGAAACCAATCTAGCCTTTCCCACTGCTGAGTACATAGGACCTGCAAACAAATCCGAGCCTAGCTCCCCTGCAATTTCTAAACAATCTTCTATATAACTCAAACCGGTTTTTCGCAAAGACTCATCTTCACTGGTCAAATCTCTCGTAGGGCCAAACGCTCCGCAAATAACTGCAGACAATCCATTTGCTTTCAGCTGATTCTTTATTTCACGGGTATCGATAAGCGTCGGGTCTTCTACGGCTATCTCAACTACCTCATATCCAAACTTTTTAATTTTAAAAAATAAAGCAGCTGCCTCATCCGTCTTAAATGGAGAAGTCCAGAGCCATGTGCTCACTCCTAACTTTACATGTAATGCCATATTATTTATTTTAAGTTTTCTATGGAACTCGTCTGCAGATAAAAAGTTCTGCCGCCCACCATTTTAGAAAATGGAACATGACAAATATATGGGCTTTAAAAAAGAGAACAAAGCTGTTAATTATCCAAAAATGACTGTATTTTAACTTATTTTACTATATTTGAAAGAAAAATAGGAGATAATAATAGAATTAAACTTCAATAACTCAAAACACAGTGAACAAATCTACATATAAAAAGAATTTTATCTTCCCTCTATGAAAACAGCGATCCAGAAAACCATCATTTCGGACACGGCTATATTTACAGCAAGAACTGTGCATGATAGGCATTTTGACTCCAATTGGCACGCACATCCCGAATATCAACTTTTCCTGGTATTGGAAGGAGAAGGAACACGTTTTATTGGAGATACCGTTTCTTCTTTTAAAGAGGGGGATTTAACTTTTTTAGGCCCGAATATTCCACATCTATGGAGAGATGAAGACCCCATCGATAAAAATCAACCTATTAAAAACAGTAAAGGAATCGTAATTTATTTTAACGAATCTTCTCTAGGACATTTAATCGAAAAAGAAGAATTAAGGTATTTGAAAATATTACTCAATAAAATCCATAGGGGTATAGAGATTCATGGAAGCTGTAGAGAAGAAATAAAAATTTTAATGTCTGAAATCATTAAACTACATGGAATAGAAAGTCTCATCCATCTACTAAAGATATTTGACAAACTTACTCGAACAAAAGAGTATAAGTTGTTACACAATGATGTTTATTCCTATAAATTAAAGAAAGCCGAAACAGACCGTATTAACATTGTTTTCAACTATGTAGCAGAAAACTTCAAAAGGAAAATCACTTTAAAGGAGGTAGCAAGACTTTTGAATATGACTCCTACTTCCTTCAGTCGTTATTTCACGAAAAACACAAGCAAAAACTTCTCCTATTTTCTCTCAGAACTGAGGATAAAGCATGCATGTAAAATATTAACCAGCAAAGAAAATATTAATATTTCAGAAGTTTGCTATGAGAGTGGCTTTAATACACTATCCAATTTTAACAAACAATTTAAAGCATATACGCAGTTAACTCCTAAAGAATTTAAAACAAAATACTGGAGCTCAAACTACTAAACTGCCAACAAGAATTAACTAAACCATTTAAATAGTTTAAGCTCTTCCTGAAAAAAATAAGGTTATTTTTGTATTTCAAAAAATAACTATACATTTACGGAGAATTAAAGACTCCCCTTTTGAATCATGAAGTTTCTTTTGAGGGTGTTTTGTACCAAAGAAAACTTATTTATCTAAATTAATTTTACACCTATGAAAAACAGCATAAGTAAAAAAGAAAACAATAATTTCTTATTCTATGGTAGTTGTTTTGCATTAATTACAACTGGGTTTACATTTTCTATCCGAGCCGGAATTTTGCCACAACTAGGGGAAAACTTTCACCTGACAGCAGAACAGTTGGGTTTTATCAACTCCATGTGGTTCTTGGGCTTCCCTATATCTATGATCTTAGGAGGAATATTTTATTACCGGCTTGGAGCCCATAATATTATGAAAATTGCCTTCTTTGCCCATACGATCGGAATAATACTAACGATTTTCTCCATGGGTTATACTTCTTTATTGTTATCGACATTGTTTATAGGATTGGGAAATGGTTGTACCGAAGCAGCATGTAACCCTCTTATTGCAGACATATATTCAAAAAGAAAAATGGATAAAATGTTGAACCGGTTCCATATGTGGTTTCCTGGAGGGATTGTACTGGGCAGTTTAATATCTAAGTTAATGACGGATAGAGGAATAGACTGGACGTATCAAATGTGGATAATCATGGTACCCACTGTTATATACGCCTTATTATTTTATAAAAGAAAATTCCCTGATGCTAAAAACGACAAAGCGGCTGTCTTAACAGAAAACTTAAAAGCTATGATGTCTCCGTTATATATTTTTCTTTTTTGCTGTATGGCTCTTACTGCCATATCAGAATTTGGACCCCAACAATGGGTGGGCCTCATCCTCTCTAGTAGCGGCGCAAGTCCGATGCTTATCTTAGCCCTTGTAACAGGAGTAATGGCACTTGGAAGATTCTTTGCAGGACCGGTGGTCAATTCATTAGGGCAAACCGGAGTATTATTGAGCTCCGCCATATTGGCTACGATAGGAATTTATCTCTTTAGCGTGGTTACAGGTCCGGCTGTTTATTTTGCTGCGCTGCTTTTTGCAATGGGAGTATGTTATTTTTGGCCTACAATGCTCGGAGCAACAGCACAAATGGCACCTCTTAGTGGGGCTTTAGGAATGTCTGTGATCGGTGGAGTAGGTTTTTTCTCCACTTCTATATTCCAGCCTATCATCGGTTCCTGGATCGATAAAGGACGTCAGCTCGTAGCCGCAGAGGGCCTCGTCGGCACAGAGGCTGATTTAATTGTAGGTCAAAAAACCATGGCTAAATTAGCCGTTTTTCCAGGAATATTAATCCTGGTATTCGCCGTTTTTTTTCTTCTCCGTAGAAATAAGAGGAAGCACTCGTTAAAAGCGAAAGAATATTAGGGTATGTCTAAAGAAAATTTAAAATATAGAAACTTTCTTATTGCTTGTTTATCAAAATTGTATAGATAAGAAAGGTGAAAAATCACAAAATTTACCGATAAAGATTAAAGAAGAACTGGATAGAAGTTACAATTCATTCTTCCTTGAAGACTCCCGTACCCTCAACTCTGGAGTAAGCACAATATTATCAATATTTTCTCCTTTATATTCTTGAGCTTTTAACATCCGTAATAATAATAAGGCTGCTTCCCTCCCCATCACTGTCGTCCTTTGATCTACTGTGGACAGTGTGGGAGTAACCAAACTCGTGAATGCTTCATTGGCAAAACCAACCAAACCTACATCTTCCGGAATTCTTTTCCCATGCGTCTTAAGTTCTAACATCACACCCATCGCTGTAAAATCCTCTAAAGTAAAAACAGCATCAAAATTTATATTATTATCAATAAGATTTCTTACACATTGTTTTCCGAATTCTAGGGAGAAATCACCTTTAATAATCAACTCTTCTTCTATGGGAATCTCATATTTTCTTAAAGCGTTCAAATAGCCGCGCAGCCGTTCCTCAAAAATATTAATATTTCTATACTGGTTAATATGAACGATCCTTTTATAACCCGCCTGGATCAGATGTTCTGTAGCCATAAATCCTCCTTTATAATCATCAATCGTAACCGATGGCACATCTATTCCAGAAGGTACCCGATCGAAAAAGATTAAAGGGATATTACGTTTCGTAATTTTCTCATAAATCTCCGGATTTTCTGTTTCAAGAGAAATAGAGGCCACTATCCCTTCTACTCTGGAACGTAAAAAAGCTTCGATCCCTTTATTTTCCTGTTCAGCAGACTCTTGCGATTGATGCAATAAAATAGTATAATCGTTATGATTCATAACAGTCTCAATACCCTGTACTACGGAACTAAAAAAAGACACATCCAGTCTTGGAACTAAAACACCAACTGTCTGAGTCTTTCCCGATCGAAGAGACGAAGCCAAGCTGTTTCTTTGATATCCCATACGTTTCGCAGTCTCCTTAACTACTTTTGTCGTTGTTTTACTAATAGCAGGATTGTCGTTTAATGCACGGGCAACGGTTGAAAACGCAATATCCAATTCTTTTGCAATATCCAAGATTGTAACCTTCTTCATAATCTGTACTCCATAACTGATACAAATGTACAATAGATTTTGGAAATCTAAATCAATATCTTAACTTTATGCCAACGTTTGCATTATTTACTTTAAATTACAATTATATGTTACTTCTTGGCATCGATGTTGGCACTTCTTCTATCAAAGTATCCGTAGTGGATGTGGATACACAACAAGCAATTGCCAGTGTACAATACCCTGAAACAGAAGAAAACAAAGTAATTACGCCATTTCCAGGATGGGCGGAACAAGCCCCGGATTTATGGTGGCAGCAGGTACAGTCAGCTATTAAAAAGCTTATTACTACGTATTCTTTTAACCCATTAAATATAGCAGCGATTGGCATCGCTTATCAAATGCATGGATTAGTAGTAGTTGATGAAAACCACAATCCGTTGAGAAATTCAATTATTTGGTGTGACAGCCGCGCTGTCAACCATGGAGAAAAGGCTTTTAATACAATTGGCTCTGATTATTCCTTAAATCATTTGTTAAATTCTCCAGGAAATTTCACAGCATCAAAATGGGCTTGGGTAAAAGAAAATGATCCGGAAAGTTACAATAAAGCTTCAAAGATCATGTTGCCCGGAGACTATATTGCTTTACGCCTAACCGGAACTTCCACTACGAGTATACCTGCGCTATCAGAAGGTATATTTTGGGATTTTAAAAACAACCGGATTTCTGATAAAGTCTTAGAATATTTCGGCTTCGATGCTTCTATTCTACCTGACATCCACCCCCTATTCGGAGAACATGGTACATTAAAAAAAGATATTGCCCAAAAACTGGGCTTAAAGCCTGGTATTCCAGTAAGCTATAAATCTGGAGACCAGCCTAATAACGCACTTTCCTTAAATGTATTAGAACCAGGCGAAGTCGCTGCTACCGCCGGAACCTCCGGGGTTATTTATGCCGTAAGCGATCAGTTAGTATATGATTCTCAATCTCGAATCAATACTTTTGCTCACGTCAATTACACACCCCAAAACCCGCGGACTGGCGTTTTGTTGTGCATTAATGGAACAGGAATTTTAAATAACTGGGTACGGCAGAATATGGGTATAGAACTGAATTATGAAGATATGGATACTTTATCCAAACAGATTACACCTGGTAGTGAGGGGCTGAAAATACTTCCCTTTGGCAATGGTGCAGAACGCTTCCTCTCAAACAAAATTATTGGCGCCCATTTCACGCATCTTGACTTTAACCTCCACAACCGAAACCATGTGTTCAGGGCCGTCCAAGAGGGGATCGCCTATAGCTTCCGTTACGGCTTAGATATTATCCGGAGCAACGGAATCTACCCATCCGTCATACGGGCAGGGAAAGCTAATATGTTTCAGAGTGATGTATTTACACAGATATTCGCGAATGCCACTGGGGTACCCGTAGAATTATATTATAATGACGGAAGCGTAGGAGCAGCACTCGGAGCAGGTATTGGAGCGGGGATATATGCTTCTCCAAAAGAAGCTTTCTCTAATTTTACCTTACAGCAAGTAATAGAGCCAACATACACACATCCTTATAAAGAGCTCTATCAGGAGTGGTTAGAACTTCTAAATCAACAATTAAATCAATCATTTATTCAATCATAAAAATCAAAAATATGTCAAAAGTATTGATAGGAGAAAAAGAATATTTTAAAGGGATCAGTAAAATTGTATATGAAGGTCCGGAGTCAGACAATCCTTTATCTTACCGCTGGTATGATGAAAAACGCGTTGTCGGAGGTAAAACTATGAAAGAGCATTTACGTTTTGCAGTGGCCTATTGGCATTCATTTAACGGTAATGGAAGCGATCCATTTGGAGAGCCTACCCTTTTCTACCCATGGAACAAACACGATGACGTGATACAGCGCGCTAAAGATAAGATGGACGCAGCATTTGAATTTATTACTAAAATGGGACTACCTTACTATTGTTTTCATGATGTAGATATCGTTGATCACGGTAACAATATCGCTGAAAATGAAGAAAGGCTGCAAACATTAGTAGAGTATGCAAAACAAAAACAAGCGGAAACAGGAGTTAAGTTGTTATGGGGGACAGCTAATTTATTCTCACATAGGCGCTACATGAACGGAGCAGCTACAAACCCTGATTTCAATGTGTTAACTCATGCCGCTGCTCAAATCAAAAATGCTTTAGATGCTACTATCGCCTTAGATGGAGAAAACTATGTCTTTTGGGGCGGCCGCGAAGGCTATATGACTCTGCTTAATACGGATATGAAAAGAGAGCAAGAGCACTTGGCTAAAATTTTACATATGGCAAAAGATTATGCCAGAAACCAAGGCTTCAAAGGTACTTTCTTCATTGAGCCGAAACCCTGCGAACCTACAAAACATCAATATGATTATGATGCGGCAACTGTGATCGGCTTTTTAAGACAGTATGATTTATTGGATGATTTCAAAATAAATCTGGAAGTCAACCATGCTACCTTAGCAGGGCATACATTTCAGCATGAACTGCAAGTAGCTGCGGATGCAGGCTTATTGGGATCGATTGATGCCAATCGAGGAGATTACCAAAACGGATGGGATACGGATCAATTTCCTTCCAATATTAATGAGCTAACCGAAAGCATGCTGATTATACTTGAAGCGGGTGGGTTCGGAGGCGGAGGTATCAACTTCGATGCGAAAATACGAAGAAACTCTACCGATAGAACTGATTTATTCCATGCACATATTGGAGGAGTAGATATCTTTGCCCGAGCCTTAATTACCGCAGATCAAATTCTACAAAAATCCAAATATAAAGAGATCCGAAAAAATAGATACGCCTCATTCGATACGGGAAAAGGGAAAGAATTTGAGAATGGAAAACTATCCTTAGAAGACTTAAGAGATTTAGCAGCTACCCATGGAGAACCTCAGACTTTAAGCGGACAACAGGAGCTATTAGAAAATATCATAAACCGATATATTTAAATTAAAAAGAAAGTTTCCAATATCCACATTCTCAAGAGGCTGGGTACAGCCTCTTCTCATTTGGTTACGGTATTCACAAATTCTAAAGCCCTGTTTGTAAATACGCTTTTTCTATAATATCAATATGAGACAAAACTCCGCAGATGAGTCATAGCTATAAATTTAACCATTAAGTAAAAGGCTATTCAAAAAAACAGCTCATAAGTGTATCCACTTTTGTAAAAGCTGGAAACATTTTTGGAAACTTTAGTGCCCTGAGCTCAATTAATATTTAGGAATAAAATATTGCTCAGGAAAAGATAAATAATCGAAAGGGTTAATGACGAGTTAAGAATAAATGTCAAGTAGAACATTCAAGACATGAATCTGTAATTAATTTCATTAAAAACTTATACTGGATTAATAGCCTACGTCTTCTTCCTTAAAAAGATTGAAAGTATTTTAAATCGAAGCACAGAATAGTAGATTAGTTTAATTTGCATGAAAATACAATTCCATTGCTTAAGGATAATAAAAAATCAATATAAACGAGTCATTAATCATCGAGATTTTATCACTTAAAGAGTCCAATCAACCAGTTTCTGTATCTCCGATGAAAACTACGGAATCAGATAAGGTTTTGCTACTCATATCATAAAAGAGCGAATTTTTTGTATTGAAAGTTCACTCTAGATCATAACTTAAAAGGCATTATTAGAAACCGACGTATAAGAAACTCAAAAATAATGTCATAAAAAAAAATAGATCTCTGCTTTGTTATAGGTTTCCAGAAATCATAATTGTCCTTCAGATTAAGCATCTAGTTATATGACTGATTCGGAATCCATAAATTATCATTTGTAATAAATTCCGTTATTATAAATAATAGAGTCTAAAGACAAAATTCTTTATATAATGGAACTGCTCTTTGGTGTTTTTATTTTTCTCCTTTCTTTTACCAAAATCTCACATAAGCCACTGTCACTAGGAGCAAGGTAACAACAATTAATACTAAAATTGAAAGTTCTACTTTAAACATGCTTCGTTCTGATCGGAAAGCTTTAGGCTTAACCTTTGGACCAAATAAACTGATAATAATCATTAACAAAAGAGTAAAAGCAAATGCTAATCCCATACAAATCTGAAAAAGAATTTCATATGCACCATTTTTGTTTGTATAAACGGTGTAAATCCATATTTCCGCACCAAATATCTGTAGCACAAATTCATTCAAGAAAACAAACAACACAAAGCCGGAAATAAATCCGGTAACGGCTGCTGCTCCTAAAGTACGTTTCCAGAACATCCCTAACAAGAACATAGCAAATACTCCTGGGCTTAATACAACCTGTAGATTTTTGGATAAAGATTAACCCACCTGCATCTCCTATTCCCAATGTGTCATTCCAAGTAAAAAGAACAGCAATAACGATGGAAGCAATAATTGTCAACTTTTCTATCCATACCATTTTGCCTTCATTAGCTTCCTTATTAAAGTGTTTTTATAAATATCTAATGTAAATATGGTCGCTATACTATTAGCTTTTCTGGCCAAACCCGCAACGATAGCTTCTGTTAAAGCGGCCAAAGCAAGCCCTTTCATATCATTGGGCAAATAGCCGAATAAGTATTGTCCGCATGAAATATACCTCCAGGTGCCATTTCCTCTTGCAAAGCACCATTCTTGTACAATACATAAGCGGCGATGCCCGGCAACATCACAATGATAGGCATAAGTAATTTTAAAAACCCAGCGAAAAGAATACCTTTTCGAGCCGTCTTCAAGTCAGCTCCTAAAGCACGTTGGGTAATGTATTGATTACACCCCCAGTAATTGAGGTTGACAATCCATATCCCAGCCAGATACATACCTATTCCGGGTAACATCAAATACTTGTTGATTTCCTCTTGGGTAGAATCCGGTCCAGGTTTATCTATGATCATGGTAAAATGTTCTGGGGCATCAGTCATCAACTTATTAAATCCAGCAAGTACGTCTTTACCTAACCCAAAATGATCACTTACAAGGATCAACGCAACATATGTAGTCGCAATACCACCAATAATTAACACAACTACCTGAATAACATCTGTAAAACCAATTACCCGCATCCCTCCAAGCGTAATAACAATA
This sequence comes from Chitinophagaceae bacterium, assembly GCA_035301605.1. Classification (GTDB taxonomy): domain Bacteria; phylum Bacteroidota; class Bacteroidia; order Chitinophagales; family Chitinophagaceae; genus FW021-bin31. The sequence goes on from DATGTY010000200.1 coordinate 11,845, forward strand.
GCAAAGATAGCAAGAGCCACCATAATAAAGTGAAAACTCTCTCCTCCTCCTGATAAACTCGATATAGCAATAGCTCCTAAATATAGGATGGAAGTAAGGTTTACAAAAACATATAAAAATAACCAAAATACAGCCATAATAAGGCTTGTAGTTTCATTATATCGATTATTTAAAAACTGTGGCATCGTAAATATCTTGTTCTTAAGATAAACTGGAATAAACCATACTGCTACAATAATAAGAGCAACTGCTGCAATAATCTCATAGGCGGCAACAGCGATTCCTACTTCAAAACCATTGCCGCTCATGCCTATAAATTGTTCAGCAGAGATATTGGAAGCTATTAGAGAAGCACCAATAGCCCACCAGGTTAATGAGCCTTCAGCAAGAAAATAGTCCTTACTCGTATTTTGCGCGACCGTTTTCCGGCGGTAGATCCAATAACCATATCCAG
>DATGTY010000201.1:0-9222 GCA_035301605.1 Chitinophagaceae bacterium
ATCGTGCTTTGGTTGGTCTTGTTAATGGTATTTTTCTATTTCTTCACCCAATATTTCTCATGAGTACTTTAGACTGGCTGGTTTTGGTGCTGACCCTGAGTGGGATTATTGCTTATGGCTTATGGAAGGGTAGAGGACAAAAGAATATGGATTCCTATTACCTGGGAAACCGCTCTATGGCTTGGTATGTGATTTTATTTTCGATTATAGGAACGCAGGCGAGTGCGATCACTTTTCTGTCCGGTCCCGGACAGGCTTATACTGATGGGATGCGCTTTGTACAATACTATTTTGGTCTTCCTCTGGCTATGGTTGTACTCTGTGTTACATTTGTTCCTATTTTTCATCGACTGAAAGTTTTTACTGCTTATGAATATTTAGAAAAACGCTTCGATGTTAAAACGCGTGTATTGACCTCCTTTTTATTCTTATTACAACGTTCTCTTTCTACGGGAATCAGTATTTATGCCCCGGCTATTATTTTATCTTCTCTTTTGGGCTGGAATATCTACTGGACTAATTTATTCATGGGGGGATTGCTCATTATTTACACCGTTACAGGTGGCGCAAAAGCAGTAGCTCAAACACAGAAATTACAGTTTTTTATTATTGCTGCCGGCATGTTTCTTACCGGCTATATGGTGGTTCATTTACTGCCGCAGGATGTTAGCTTCACGGATGCATTACATGTTTCCGGAAAATTAGATAAACTTAATGTCATTGTTACAGATTTTAGCTGGACGGATAAATATAATGTTTGGAGTGGCATCATCGGAGGTTTCTTTCTTGCCTTATCTTATTTTGGAACCGATCAGTCTCAAGTAGGGCGTTATCTTACTGGAAAATCCATTAAGGAGAGCAGAACAGGACTGTTATTGAATGGATTTGTGAAGGTGCCCATGCAATTTCTAATTTTACTTATAGGAGCGCTTCTGATTGTTTTTTATCAATTTTATAATGCCCCTGTTCTTTTTAACAAAGCTCAGGTAGAACAAGTCTATCAGTCGCCTTATGCACATGAACTAAGAGATATACAACAGGATTATGATGCGCTAACGAATAAAAAAAGGACGCAGGTAGAAAATTTGTTGACTGCCATGCATTCGGATAAAGAGAATGCTACAAATCATTGGCAATCCGAGTTACAAACTTCAATGCATGAGAGCCAAAAGCTCCGAGCCGATGCAAAACAGGTTATTACAAAAGCAGATCCTGCAGCTGATACGAATGACACCAATTATATTTTCTTATATTTTGTACTTCAAAACCTGCCCAAGGGATTAATAGGATTATTGGTTGCTATTATTTTCCTTGCTGCCTGGGGCTCTATTGCCTCCGCACTCAATTCCTTATCGGGGACTACTGTTAATGATATTTACAAGCGATTGGTCAGGTCGGATGCCAGCGATAAACATTATCTAAATGTTTCCAAATGGAGTACCTTGCTCTGGGGAATTCTAAGTATTCTGGTGGCTCAATTTGCTAATAAAATGGGTAGTTTAATTGAAGCTGTAAACATTTTAGGATCTCTGTTTTATGGAACCATTTTAGGGATCTTTTTGGTTGCATTTTATATTAAAAAACTACGGGGAACACCTGTTTTTATCGCAGCATTAATAACAGAAGCAATAGTTGTATTTATTTACCTGGCAGATATTATTTCTTTCTTGTGGTTGAATGTAGTAGGCTGTATAGGAGTTATTCTTTTTGCTTTCCTTATTCAAATTATGAATAGACCGGGGAATAAAAAAACTATACTTTCTACGCAATCTTGATTTATCGGAAATGGAGACTTCAGCTACATTCCTTTCTGCCAAATTATATTCAGAATTTTTTACTCTTTAGCATAGGCTAAAGATGATTTTTTCAATCCGGATTTTATAGCAAAAAAACCAATAAGTCCGGCGAGCAATGAACTTAATAAAATAACTAATTTGGCATTGTTAATAATCATGTCATCTTCAAATGCAAGTAAGGTTATAAAAATAGACATGGTAAAACCAATACCCGCCAAAAATCCAACACCTATTATTTTTTTCCAATTCAAATCAGAAGGTAGCTTACAGAGTCCTATTTTTTGCATAATAAAAGTCAAGAGAAATATGCCAATAGGTTTGCCTAAAATCAAACCAAAAGCAATACCTAAACTGTAAGTCTGGCTCAACGTCACCCCTAAATTTCCATTAATAAAAATAGCGGTATTGGCCAACGCAAAAATAGGGAGAATAATAAACGCGACCGGTTTGTGTAAAAAATGTTCTAAAAGATGCGATGGGGATGGTTTGATTCCTTTTCTTCTAAATGGAATGGCAAAGGCCAACAAAACGCCTGTTATGGTAGCATGTACTCCGGAATGATGCATAAAATACCACATAACCACACCACCAATTAAGTAGGGTATTATATTTTTGACTTTCAGAACATTTAGCAGAATGAGTATGCCAAAAACACCAAGAGAGAGAAAAAGATTTGTTAGAATTAATGAACTGCTGTAAAAAATGGCGATAATCAAAATGGCTCCCAAATCATCTATTACAGCCAGGGCTACAAGAAATATTTTTAAAGAAGTTGGAACCTTTTTTCCTAACAAGGAAAGCACGCCTAAAGCAAAGGCTATATCGGTAGCCATTGGAATTCCTGCACCGGACTGCATTACAGTACCATAATTAAAAAGTAAATACACTCCCGCGGGAACCAGCATGCCACCGATGGCTCCAAAAATAGGCAATAATGCATCTTTCATTTTGGAAAGTTCGCCTATGTATATTTCCCTTTCTAATTCTAAGCCGATGAGCAGAAAGAAGATGGTCATTAACCCGTCATTAATCCAATGTTCCAGACTCTCACTTCCTATGGTTGTTTTCCAAAAGTCATGATAGTCTATTCCAAAAAAACTATTTGCAAGGACGAGGGAAAGGATAGTGCAGAAGATTAAAACTAAACCACCGGATTTCTCGCTGTCAATAAATTCTTTAAATAATTTTGTTACGCTCATAACCAACTTTTGTTTTTACGCCAATTTAGGTTGTCGCTAAGTTCCAAAAATATATCACTTTCTCTATTTATACAGGTTGAATATGATAAAATTATGTAAAATTGCAAAATATAAACAGCCGTTAGATAATTATTTTTACATTTAATACAAACATTATTACTAACAGGATAAGTTTAGAAACATTTTTTATAAATTTTTAATATCTTTACTTCACCTTAAAACCTTAATGTTTAAAAAAAATCTGATGAATGATGCTGTTATTCAAGTAGAAAATCTAAGAAAGAGCTATTATATAGGGAAAAATGAGTTGTCGGTATTAAAAGGACTAAATGCAGATGTTAAAGCGAATGAATATGTTGCTTTAATGGGACCTTCAGGTTCGGGGAAATCTACATTGATGAATATTCTGGGATGTTTAGATACCCCCACCTCGGGTACTTATATTCTGAATAAGCAAGATGTCAGTAAAATGATAGATGATGATTTATCCGTGGTACGGAATAAAGAAATCGGATTTGTTTTTCAACAGTTTAATCTGATGCCGCGCTTAAGTTGTTTAGGAAATGTAGCCATGCCTTTAGTCTATTCGGGAATTCCTCGAGAAGAGCGTGAAGATCGGGCAAAGGCAATGCTAGAACAAGTGGGTTTAGGGGATCGGATTCATCACAAACCCAATGAAATATCCGGAGGTCAAAGTCAACGTGTGGCTATTGCAAGAGCCCTTATTAATAACCCTTCTATTATTCTTGCCGATGAGCCTACGGGGAATTTAGATACCAAGACTTCTAATGAGATAATGGATATCTTTTCAAAAATCCATCATGACGGCAATACTGTAGTTTTGGTTACGCATGAAGAGGATATTGCAGAATATGCGCATCGTATTATCAGATTGCGGGATGGTGTTATTCAATCTGACCAAAGAAACGGAGCGCAGTAATTTTTTAATAGCTAAGTTCTTTGTCTTTGGAAAAATCGTATAAAGTAGCACGACGAAGATTGTAATAAGCAACCCAATACTGTTCTAGTGACATGACATAATTAATGAGTGCCTGATCCTTATCCTTCTGTGCTAATCCGAGGTCAGTAATACTGATTTTTCCTAATAAGTATCGTTCCTTGGCTACGAAATATCTTTTTTGGGCAATGGTGTCCGCCTTGGCTGAAATCAATAATTGGCTTTGTAATTGTTTGAACTGATGGACAACATTTTCTATCTGTATCTTAAAATCACGTTTATTATATTTGAGGTTTTGTCGGATGCTTTTCAGATGATATTTACTGCTATTTATCTGATCTCTATATTTTCCCCAGCCTACCAGAGGAAGGGAAATACTTACATTTATTCGTTGAGAATTTAAAGGATTATAATAAGCATCTTTGAAGGTATCTCCACTTTGGTTTAGTCCAAAACTGGCAGAAATATTTCCACTTGCAAATTTCTCTGATTGTGCTCTTTTAAGCTGCATTTCTGCCTGATTTTCAGCTATCTCAAAACCTAAAATATCACTTCTGTTCTTTTGTGCTTCTACTACTGCCTTATTTACATCTACTTCGAAAATGGGAGCGTTGGTTACAGGAGCCGGGTCGAATTCTACTTGTCCGGTCATTCCCAATAAATTTCTTAACTTCTTCGTTGAGGTCACTACTCTTACTGCGTTTTGTGCCTTACTGTTTCGAGCATTCATCAATTGCAGGTCTATTTGTAATAAGTCGTTTTCTGCAATTTTTCCCATTTTATATCTGCCCTTTGAAATTTGATACAAGGTGTCGTTGGTTTTTACATTTTGTTTGGCATTTTCTAATTGCATGTTTGCTACATATAGATTAAAATAGGCTTGAGTAACTTGCACATTTAGGTCTTCAAGTGCTTCTATTTGGCTTTTGGTAGCTCGCTTAGCTCGGAGCTTGGTTTGTTCAAAATTCCATTTTGTAGAGTTGAATAAAGTAAGAGGTTGTGATATCCCTATTCGCAGGGGAGAGGTTTGCCAATAGTTATACCCTTCGTTTATAATATTGTATTGTGAGAGACCTGAAGTTAAAAAAACACTTCCACCGGTAGGTAGTATGGTCTGGCTGATATTTAAGGTGAGGTCGGCATTTAGCTGACTTTGTGAAAATAATTTGACTGATCCATTTGGTTGTGTAATAGGATTGATACGTCTAAAATAATTGGGTAAAGTGCCATTGATGCTAATCTGTGGATAGAGAGAGGCTTTCACTGCTTTGAAATCATAAATCTGACTTTTGTAATCGGCTCTGATGCTTTTTGCCAATTCACTATTCTTTCTGGCAATATTTAATGCTTCTTTTAAGGTAAGATCTAAGGTGTCTTGTCCTAAGGCTGTTTGTACATTCAAGCCAATAAATAGAATGAGAAGTAGTTTTTTAAAGTTCATATCAAAAATTTAAAACTATTTGTTTATTTCACTAATCTACTCTTAAAGCAACGACGGGATCATGCCTGGAAGCTCTTTGAGCCGGAATTATTCCGAAAATTAGTCCGATGGCTATAGAAATAGAAAAGGAGATAACTACGGAAAAGAGAGAAACAATTGTTTCTATGTCAGTAGTCTTCTGAATGATATAACTGAGTGTAATGCCGAGTAGCACACCGATAATTCCTCCGGTGATACTTATACAGACGGATTCACTGACAAATTGGGTAACAATATCTTTTTTTGTTGCTCCAATAGCTAAACGAAGGCCAATTTCTTTCGTTCTTTCCAATACAGAAGCCAACATAATATTCATAATTCCTATACCGCCGACTAACAGAGATATAGAGGCAATAACAGCTAATACAATATTGAAAAGTCTTTTGGTTTTTTGTTCCTGTTTAAGGAGTAGTTGGGGAACCACAATGTCGAAATCATGTATGTCATGATGTCGCCGTAGCAATAACTTGGTAATCAGGTTGGTGGTGGGTATCATGAGCTGTGTTTTATTCACGTTTACCACCATGCGATTTAGTTGATTATAATTTCCTGAACTGCTGTTTCCTCGGTTTTGTACTTCTTTTTGGATATCTGCTATAGAAGAAAAAGAGCGATTTTTATATCTTAGGAGCATGGTCTTTATCGGAATATAAATATCGTTGTTTACATCGCGTAAAGATAGTTTACCGATGTCTTTTTTATCGATATCTTTATCTTTCAAAACGCCAATGACTTTTAGCCAGTTGCTACCACATTTAATATATTCTCCCATTGGATTCGTGGTTGGGAACAGCTGGGTATTGATATTTTGTCCGATGATACAGACAGAAGTAGCGTGTTCTAACTGATAATTGCTGAAAAAGATACCGGAAGGTGTTTGCACATTTGAAATATCGAAGAAGTGATTATTGACTCCTATCAGGTTTCCGGAAAGAGATTTCCCTTTTCGCAAAAATTCGGTTTGTATTTGTACTTCAGAACTGATATAATTAACTGAAGGAAGAGCAGTCATTATGTTTTCCGCATCTTTTAAAGATAATCCCGGAGAGGTGTTTCTTTTGGTATTACTTTTCTTTTGTGTATCCGTATTTGTGTCATCCTCTTCCGAATTGGATGAATTTTGCGAGGGGGAAGAGGCCGTATTTACTTGCTTGGGTTTAATGATAATATTGTTTACTCCTACCTCTTTCATTTGTTCCAGAATCTGTTTTTCTGCTCCACTTCCAATGGCCAGCATAGCAATCACCGAAGCCACGCCAAAGATAATTCCAAGAGAAGTTAATATAGCCCTGAACCTGTTGGCTAATAAGGCTTCAACCCCAACTTTAAAATTAATAAGAAAGCGATGATAGTTCATGATTACAGTGCTGCGTTTCTTTTTTTCTGAGACTTTGGTTCTTTCTTTTGTTGACCGCTATCTACTTTTCCTTTCTTTTTATGGAGCCAGACCGTGTCTTTAGTTTCCATGGGTTGAAGCGGTATTTGGTCTTTAGGATTCAATGCAATCCAGTTTAATCCGGAGGTATCTTTAGGTAGCGAGAGAAAGACTTTATCTCCTTTCTCAAGCCCATTGGATAAGAGTGCATCCGTCTCATTGACCGCTGCCACTTTTATTTGTTGTTTGACCGGATGAGCGTTTACTAATTTAAATACGAAACTTTTACTTTGGTCATTGTGAATGGCTTCTAATGGAATTTGTAAACCGTTCTTATATTTTTTTGAGAGAATTTTACAACTTGTAGTCATGCCCGGTCTTAGAGTAGAATCTTTACTCAATACATTTATTTTTACCTCAAATACTTTGGCATCGCTGTTAGGTTTTTGCTGACCGATACTGGCTACGCTTTTTACGACTCCATTGAGTTGCTTCCCCGGCATAGCATCGACGCCAATTTCCACTTCCTGACCGGTATGTACTTTCTGTATATCTACTTCGTTTACATAAGTTAATACCTCCATTTTTGAAAGGTCGGGCAACGTGGCAACTGTACCCTCGCCAAATACACGCAGCGTTGATCCTACCGTTTCTTTAATCCCATTCCAGCTACGCTCATAGATTAGCATTCCACCTTTTGGAGCTGTGATGCTCAGTTTACTTAAAATGTCTTCAATCTTCTTAATTTTGTTTTTGTTTCGCTGCAGATCGGTACCTACTATTTCCATCTTTGTTTTTGCCTGTAATTCTTGAGCTTTATAGTTTTCTTTTTTTTGTTTTAAAGTACGTTCTGATTTTTTATAGGCCAGTTCCACCTGTTGGATGACAGCCGGTGCTTCATATTTAGACTGTTCTTTTTCCAACTTTTTTTCTTTCAGTTGGTAGCGAAGGTTTGTAATCTCCTGTCTGGCGGCACGTAATTTAAGCATCGTATCCAATTTGTCTTGTTTGTACTTTGCTTCAAGCTGATTGAGATTGAGTTGTTGACTGTTTAATTTGGTCAATACTTCGGAATTGTCAAGAGAAGCAACAAAATCTCCTTTTTTTACAATCGTACCTTCCGGTATCAATTTGGCAATTTTTATCTGATAGATACCTATTTGGCGTAATCCCTGGGGAATGCTGATTTTTGTTTTTTCGCGAGAACGCAATTCGCCGGTGGTCACTACCCAAATTTCAAATTTGGATTGTTTGACTTGTGTAAATATTTCGGAGCGTTTTGTTTCTCCCTGAAAAAATAAAAAATAGGCTACAATACCAAGTAGTATAATTACTCCGATAATAACATAAACGCGGTTCTTTTTCAGGCTCATTAGAAAAGATAGAAGTTAAAAATAGATAAAATTCACATACGTAATACACTTTATAAGTATAAAGAATGGAAATATCGTTCATTTATACGGTATTAACATATTGCAATTTAGGAAATAATTTTGAATAAAAAAAAAGAGCCATAGGTAACCTAAATAATCCTGTACGATTCACAGACTAATACACCATCAAATTAACATCTTCATTCTTTTTAAACCAATCCGCTTCTTTTAAAACAGCCAAGTTGATTTCTCCAATAATATAACGATTCTCAGGGGATTCATATTTTACCTCGATATTCTCAAAATCGGCAAGATTGATGTGATCCTTATTCTGATACCTCACATACACCCGTAGTACAGAATGATCCGATAGAGATACCGAACTGGATTGTGCTATTTTTTTATATTCATAATGATAATTGTAAGTCAGGGCAGAGATATCAGAGAGTACGGCACTGCCTGTAGCTGTACCGCCTGCACCTTTTCCAATAAAGAATTGATTTTCGGCAAATGCGCTTTCCACGCGAACGCCATTATATTCATCCGTAATATCTGCAAGCATTTGATTTTCACTGACCAGCTTAGGAAGTACATAAGTGATGACTTTATCATTTTCACGACGGCAGATAGAGAGCAATTTAATTTGACAATCTTGCTGTTTGGCATATTGAATATCAAAATCATTCAGCCTGTTAATACCGAAATTAAAAATATCTTCCGGTTTTACAAAGATGCCAAAAGCATGTAGCAGAAGGATACAGGTCTTGTATTTAGAATCAAATCCGGCAATATCTGAGGTTGGATCAGTTTCGGCATAACCTTTTTCCTGAGCCTGCAGTAATGCAGTATCAAAATCAATTTTATCTTTAGATACTTTAGTTAAAATGTAATTGCTTGAACCATTGCAAATGCCTTCTACGCCATGCAGCAAATCATTATCATAATATTCTTCCAGATTTCGAATCATGGGAATGCTGGCACAAACAGAAGCCTCATAGAGTAGGGGAACATGATATTGCTGTTGTAAATCATAAAGTTCTT
>DATGTY010000202.1:0-2206 GCA_035301605.1 Chitinophagaceae bacterium
GGAATGGGGATCCACTCCGTATTTCCGGTTGAGATGTTTACTACACCAACTTTCGCAGAAGAAGGAGCATATCCCACCTTAGGATATTGTACCGGGATAACATAGGAATAAACCGAATCTGTAGTATTTAACATTAAATAGGTTCCAATATTTCTCGCATCTATATGCCAGTATGCAATACTTTTGCTATCCGGACTCCATCTAAAACCATCTCTGCAAAAAAGCTCCTCTTCATATACCCAATCAAACGTACCATTAATGATACGTTCCGTACCATCTTGCGTCAGTTGTTTCCTTTCTCCTGTTTCCAAATGCTCTACATATATATTATGCTCACTCACATAAGCTGCTTTTTTACCATCAGGAGAAATTTTGGCAAACTGAAGTGAAGATTCCGGTAAACCTTTTCCTAACTGCATCAATAAGCCTTCATTTACATTATAAATCCAAAAATCTCCACGTGTTTTGGCGCGCCAAACCCGTTTGGCATTCGTAAAAAGAAGTAATAAATTTTTCTCATTATACCAGGTATAACTTTCAATATCAAGTGGTGTTTCATTGCCTGCAGTTGTTAAATTTCCTGATGTGACAAGTACTTTTTCTGGAAAATTATTTTCGGGATTATATTCAACGATTTGATATCCCCTTCCTGCCTCTTCCAACCGGGTAAATAAATGACCCTCCTTTTCCCATTGAACGCCATTAAAATTATTTAAATCCGGAGAAATGATATTAGAAGCTCCAAAATGCAGACTCGATGCCGACCACGCATGTCGTAAAGGTTGTCCTTCTACAACCTGAAAAAACAACACAAAAATAAAAAAGGGCAAAACCTTTTTGAAAAAATAAAAGAGGTGGTTCATGGATGCTACTTTTTATAAACACTAAAGTAAGTGTATTTTTATTTTGAATAAAACAAAATCACATAAATAATTGAGAATGTTATAAAAAAGTCTATCCATAAGTAGGACAAGAGATACTTTTGCTATTATATTTGCAACTCAATTTTAACGCTATTATGAGTACAGTTAAAGAAAGAATATTAGTTATCGGAGCCTGCGGGCAAATTGGGGTAGAACTAACCCTGAAATTAAGAGAAATGTATGGCACCGAAAGGGTCATTGCATCGGATCTTCGTAGCGAACATCCTTTACTTAGAGGCACAGGTCCTTATGTCACCTTAGATGTGATGAACAAAGAGATGTTGCATGTATTAGTGATTCGCCACAACATTACTCAGATCTATCACATGGCGGCTATCCTTTCCGCTACCGGTGAGAAAAATCCGTCATTGGCATGGGATATTAATATGCAAAGTCTCATCAATGTATTGGATATGGCCAAGGAAGAGCATCTCAACAAGGTCTATTGGCCCAGTTCCATAGCCGTATTTGGAAATAATTCTCCTAAACAGAATACGCCGCAGCATACGATCATGGAACCATCTACTGTTTATGGTATCAGTAAAATTGCCGGAGAACGCTGGTGTGAATATTACCATGAAAAATATGGTGTGGATGTTAGAAGCGTGCGTTATCCCGGAATCATGAGCTATAAATCTTCTCCGGGTGGAGGTACTACTGATTATGCTTTAGAAATGTGTAAAGAGGCCATAGAAGAAGGTGAATATACCAGCTATATCGACAAAGATACCTACCTTCCAATGATGTATATGCCGGATGCCATCAAAGCCACCATTGAGATTATGGAATCCGATCCGGATAAAGTAAAATTACACAGCGCTTATAACTTATCTGCCATGAGTTTTTCTCCAAAAGACATTGCAGAAGAAATTAAGAAACATATCCCTGACTTTAAAGTGGATTACAAACCGGATTATCGTCAGGAAATCGCCACTAGCTGGCCTTCTGATGTAAACGATAGTAAAGCCCGTGAAGACTGGGACTGGAAACATGATTTCGATCTGGCAGCTACAACCAAAGATATGCTGGAGAACCTGAAATAATCTTAAAAATGAAAAATCAACAGATGAAATACCTCCTATTATTTCAGAAATATCCGAAACTCCCCTATTTTTGCCATCATGGCACTTTCAAAGAATTACAACCCTGCTAAGACCGAAGATAAATGGTATCAGCATTGGCAGGATAAATCATATTTTCATTCAGAACCGGATCAACGTCCATCTTTTAGTATTGTTATTCCCCCGCCAAACGTGACGGGGGTTTTGCACTTAGGGCATACT
>DATGTY010000203.1:0-3027 GCA_035301605.1 Chitinophagaceae bacterium
GCCAATAGGAATATTGGCATATACGCCACCTTCAACGCCTAACAACATATCCGTAGAAGGAGTCTCATTTGCACTCATTCCATCCAGAGCTAAATTAGAAAAACTGGCTCCAACTTTTAAGCCAAAGCCAACTTGAGCATCTGCTTTTTTCACCGGAATCATAAAGAATCCGGTCATCATTAAAACGACTAAAGACAATGTAACTTTTTTCATCATTGATAAATTTTAAAATTAAAAAATATATTTTATTCTATTTATATAGAATACTTAAATAAATAATATTACCAATTAATTACTGTAACATATATTTTCGAAAAGACAAAAAAAGGACGCCTCTCTTTCGAGAACGTCCTTTTACTTTATTTTATAAGGTGTATCCTACAGTTACACCAAAACTGGTATTCTTGATAGAATTATCGCTATCTCCATTCTTCGCAATATTTATCAAGCCCAAATCAGCATTTAATACAAAATTCAACCCTCTGGCCATTTCATAGCCGAGCTGTACATTTGCACCTACATCGAACCTTTTCAATGCATCATCATTTTTAAAGGCATCGTTACTTCCGGATATTCCATAGCCAAAATAAGGACCAACTCCTACAATCCAGGACCCACTACCATTTGGCATCTCCGGCTTAAACAAGAAGTCAACGGGTAAAGTAATATAATTTAATCTTTCCTTTACGTCTCCCTCTTTATATTTACCACCTTTTCCCTGATACATCAGCGATGGCTGAATATAGAATTGAGGAGCAATGGGGATATTCGCATAGACTCCTCCCTGAAAACCAACCAACATATCAGTCGTATTTTTACTTCCGTTAACCTTAGAGGTTATACTGGAAAAATTGGGTCCTACTTTTACACCAAAAGTAATTGGAGGTCTATATCCATAATTTGCTACTTGTGCATCTGCTTTCTGTGCAGGAATCATAAATAGCCCCACCATCAAAAGTGTTGCTATAGATAAAGTGAACTTTTTCATAATCTAATTATTTAAAATGAAGTGTATATGCTTTCAGATAACTATTGTCAAAAAATATGCCATAAAAGACCATTTTTCGATTCTAATAAGCTCCTGAAAGCAATTATTTCTATTAGAATAAATACCCAACAGAAACACTAAGCACTTTATTTTTCAGAATATTATCGGCATTATCATCGCCATTAGGTGCATTGTTGGTAAAACTCATACCATATTGCGCGCCAAGGAGGAATCCACTACTAAATTCAATACCGGCCAAAACATTACCGCCAATATCTCTGGATTTTAAATCATCTCCTGAATCATTACCAAATTTCAAATCACGATCAGTTCCACCTTCTATATCCCCTACATTGCCATCGACAGAAACTTTTCCGCCAACACCAAATCCAACATAAGGACCAACGCCTACATAGAGTTTTGTACCGCCGCCTAAATTGGGTTTAAAGAGAATATTCACCGGCACTCTGACATACAAAGGATTCATTGTGTAAGTACCACCTACATCTTCGTTTCCTGCTTCTACCTTACTCCCTACACTGGTTAACATCACGCCCGGCTGAAGAGATAAGACACTGGCAATAGGAACATCTGCAATAACTCCCACATGATAAGAAGTAAAAGAATTAGCATCGGGGACGCCACTCGTCTCATCCTGTGCTTCATACTTCATGTTAGCGAAGTTTATTCCACCCTTAATTCCAAATCTCACCTGAGCCTGAGATTGTTCTGTAGGAAAAATCATAAGTCCTACAACCATTAATCCTACACCTAATAAAAGTGCTGTTTTTTTCATTTTCATAGCTATATTATTTTGATTTAATACATTTATCATTACAAATCAAATAATATGCCAATAACACAATTTCTGTTCTTTTAGTCCCCGCTTTCTTGCTCAATCTCCTATTCGGTAGCAAGAAAGGATCGGAGTCATTTTGTGCTTTATGCTTTAGTCTATTTCAATGGAGAATCTACTTCCTTTTTAAAATGATTATATACCAATTTATCGGCCAGAGAGGGAAATAATTTATTGACTAAAACGGTTAATTTCCCTTGTGAAGTCATAACCATGGAACGTTTTCTTTTTTTAATTCCTTTCAGAATCCTTTGGGCAACTTCTTCTGCACTCATTAAATTTTGTTCATCCAATGGCGTTTCTTTTTGTGCTTTACCTTCATCATTAAGCGCTGTTTTTCGAATATTCGAAGAAGTAAAACCTGGACAGACCCACATAACATGCAATCCGCTATGCAGATTTTCTGTTCTTAAAGTTTCCAAAAAACCCTGCATGGCAAATTTTGAAGCTGAATACCCTGTTCTTCCGGGCAAACCTCTATATCCTGCAATGGATGACACGCCAACCACAACACCTTTACTTTTTAATAATTCCGACAAAGCATAAAAAGTACAATATAAAGTTCCTCTAAAATTCACATCCATCAATTTCTTCACAACCTCTGTATTCTTCATATCTTTGAACATCGCACGCATAGACATGCCCGCATTATTAATAAGAACATCAATCTTCCCACATTTTTCAATAGTAAAATCAATCAAGGCCTTACACTCGGCTTCTATAGCCACGTCAGTTTTAAAAGTATAAAGAGCCCCTCTTTTTGCTTCCGCCTCTAACTCCTTCAGTTTATTCTCCTTCCGACCGCAAGTTACCACCTTGGCGCCCTGCTTAAGGCATTCCATCACCAATGCACGACCAATACCAGAAGTTCCTCCGGTTATTAAACACACTTTATTATTAAAATCCATGATTTATATTTGATTCATCCGGAACAAAAGTAAGAACTTCCATGATAATTCTACCTGCTTATTCCGAATGAATCATTCTAAAAGATTAGACGATTTTTCAATAATAGCTAAACGCCTTCAGTATAAAAACCGGCAAAAGAAAAATTCAATTTTTTATTTAAAAAAGTTGGAAGAAAATAAAATGAACCATACCTTTGCAACCGCTTAGCAAATAATCGGCATAATATTGCTAGCAAATTGAAACTGTCGGATGATTCGGTAGCTCAGTTGGTAGA
>DATGTY010000204.1:0-3738 GCA_035301605.1 Chitinophagaceae bacterium
GGAAACGGGCCCCTTAATTGGATTATCTAAATCTCCTGCCAGTTAAACTTCAACAGCCAAATATTGCTTATCTCACCGTTACGTTCCCGGATATAAACATTGCCTTCTTTATCTATCCCCTCAGCGTGCCACCCGATGGTATTGCCAATTTCATTGGCTATTGGTATTGTTTCAAAGGGCACATAGCCCAGCGGCTGCATCTTTTTGTTAAATATTTCTACACCAAATATCCGTTCCTCTTTACCATCATTAAATTCACATTGGGTAAAATGATAAATTTTGTCTTTATATTTTACTAATCCACGTGATTGATTATGAACTACGTATTCAAGCGGATTGTTATATTTGACTGAACTCAGAGTCATATCAGGATGACGGCCCGAGCTATTTTTTAATTGTGAATAAGGATTGCGCTCTATATATCCTTTATACGTATTTGTATGTTGCCACCGCTCATTTTCTTTTTCAAATTGGTATAGTTCTCCGTCGTAAAAAAACAGAACATAGATAAATTTATTCATTTCAGTTATCAAGACATCGCCAAGATTTAATCCCAAAAGATCATTCACTCCCTCGAGCTCAGGAATAAGCCGGGTAAGCTGTAGAAATGCATCTCCTTCCGTTGAAAAGTCACTTGCATGCTCCCGGGCATAATTGATATTTAAACGAGATTCAGGACCTATATAACCAGTATAAATACCCAGGTGATGATCTTCTCCCACTGGTTTCAAAACAAGGGGCGCTGCCACTTTCAGCGAATACGTTGTTTCCGGATTGCCCTCTGTGGAAAATACGTTTAGCCGCTGCAGCTTTTGATCAAAAACATAAAGGGAATCACGGTAGACAAAAAATCCGCTGTTGCTGATAAACTCGCCCGGACCACGTCCTCTGTTCCCAATAATCTGCAAGGGATTGCCATCTTCATCAAATACCTTAATATTCATTTGGCCCTTGTCAAACACATACACATTGCCCTCCGAGTCGGTTTGGAGCGCGCTGGGTGTGTATATCATCATACTATCTGCCAGGTTCTCACCTAAAAACCGCTGTCTCGTGATTTCGAGATTAGAAGGAGGACCTGGAAATGAGGATTTTCCCCTTTGGGAATAACATCCACAGAATAGCATTATCATTAAGGAAAAAGTTAAAAACCGCATAGAAGTTTATCCATAATATCGTAATGTATCTTTGCCAGAATTAAATATATTATTTACATAGTAGAAAAATATCACCGATACTGCAAATTCTTAACCTTAAAATATATAAACTATTACAGGTAGAGAAAGTCGGGATCTAATTTTTCAATTCTGTATTTCATTTTTAAGGAAGGCACTCATCCAATAAAATCCGGGCAATCATTGAGGCTGAAGGAGCTGATTTTTGAAGGATACAAGAACATCAATGACCTGCTGACGGGAGACGGTAGGGAAATCTTCTAAAAATTCCTGGATTGAGTAATCAATTTCCAAGTATTCAAAAAAGGTTTTGACAGGTACACGGGTCCCTTTGAAGACAGGAGTGCCACCCAAGATATCTTTCCGTTGTTCTATGAGTTTTTCAGAGGGATTCATGTATAACTAAGTTGTTTCTTACAGTCTCTGTGAGTAAAATAAAGAACGTCCATGCCTGCTGTACTTTTCTCTCTTAATCCAATATACATTCGCTAAGAATAAACTCCGTGTTCCAAGCGACCTAATTCTTTTGGACACCGAGCGTTATAATTCGCATATTGTGGGAAACCCCACATGGATTTTTCACTCTAAGGCAAAACATGCACCATCATGGCACCTGCAACAAAAAAAAGAGAATACAAGGCAAAAATCGACTCCAAGAAGCGATTAACCTGGTACTTAGCATTTGGATCCTGAGCTTGCCATCCCGACTTTATAGGTTCTGGATTGAAAAGATGCTTTTCCCCGCTTATGATAAGTCATAACCATAAATCCACCTGATAAATCCTGATGCTATGCCCTTTTTCCGGATCCTTGTACAGGGTATAGATCCGGTTGTCCCTGAAATATCTGATGTCATCAAATTCGGACAAATAACATTTGATGAGGGACAGTTTTCGGTTAGAAAAGAAAATCCGGAAAATCCCCCCGAAGCTCCCTAAAATGCCGGACCTCATGAATCTTGATATGATCTCCAGCAAGGATGTATATGATCCGATAGTTGTCATAGTGTATCTCCCGAAGAACATCGAGATACAGTGGTTCCATTTTATGGCCCATACGAGGGTTTGTTGGTAGCATTTCCCCCACAAAAAGAAAAATATCTGCCACAATACGTTTTCCATACGCTGGATTAGTTCTCTCATAAAAGTTCTCAATGTGGTCTAACCGATCCAGTGCATGCTGGCTCCATATAATCCTCATTCAGATTCGGCGTCTTTCTGCTTTAGGCGTTCGGCCATAAGTTGCTTGGCTTGCTCATGTGGAATGGCTGGCCGCGTGTCGTACAATGATTTCTTTAGGTGGTACAATGTATCCACTGTATCCAGCATTTCGGCCATGCTCACATCATTAGGCATGCGGTCAAGGGCTTCCAGAACAGTTTGCTTGTTGATGATAGGATTTCCATCGGAATCCTGCTTATGGTGGGCTGGTGCTTGTTGAATCTCTAAACGTTGTAATACGGCAATAACTTCAGAAAGAGTAACTTCACCGGGCATATTGCTGATATAATCACAAATACCCTGCTTATCAAATCGCTTTGTTATTTTCATAATTGGTATTGTGTTTCTATTGGGTTGTTAAGTAATATAGCCTGTCGGGGCGTTGAGTGCAAGCGCCCTGCCGGGTACCTACTGCCCTTCCCGGGGTTCGGCTCCTTAGCATTAGGCTTTTTCGATCATGAGCAAACATTTTACTATGAGCACGAACAGCGATAGGGGTGGACTAAGGAACAAGTATTTCTGTGCTCCCTCACCGTATCTATAAATGCTGTTTCAATATTTGGCGGGCCTCCCTGGATTCATTTCTGATCTACTTAACGAACTTCCAAAGTTTAATAAACTCATAATGTTCTCCATTTAAATTAGTAATGTATTTAACTCTGGTTTTGTCCCTACTGGATATTGATATTGCACGAATTGAGAATAAGGTCAACTCCTTAATCTTTTATCAAACCTGAAAACTCGTTCATCTACAATAGTTACTTTATCAAAATCTTCATGATTGGGATTAATCAGAATATTACATTCTGTAGCCACAATGCTCCCTCACCAGTTAATTGCTTCTGTACTTTTCTCTCTTAATCCAATATTCATTCGCTACGAATAAACTCCGTGTTCCAAGCGACCTAATTCTTTTAGTACCCAATCTGCTCCAAATGGCGTATCAAGCAATGTAATTGGCTGTTGCCTATCTAAACTTGAAAAGCCAAAACTTTATTATCTGCTATGCGGGTCATTGACTAAGAAGCAGAGAGCGTCAGGATCTAATTCCTCAATTTAAATACTTAGCCGGTACAATTCTGGAATAACTTCAAATAACAAAATATTTAATCCAAGCGCTGCCAAAGGCATTCTAAAAAAAGCTATAGATGAAACAATTTTTGGGCACCGAGCGTTATAATTCGCATATTATGGGAAATCCCACATGGATTTTTCACTCTAAGGCAAAACATGCACCATTATGGCACCTGCAACAAAAAAAAGAGAATACGAGGCAAAAATCGACTCCAAGAAGCGATTAACCATACGAGGAGCTCGGACTCAGCATTATCATGTTACTGAAT
>DATGTY010000205.1:0-3303 GCA_035301605.1 Chitinophagaceae bacterium
ATTGTTGGCGGCATACCTGCCAAAGAAATTGGAAAAGTATAGCCCAGTAATTTGTAAGATCTTGCGCTAAGATTTCAATATTTAAGAAAAATAAAAATATTACACCATGTGTTATCATGCATCGACACCGAAAAAGACAGACGTAAAAAAACAGTTCCCCAAAAAGCAGGTATTCTATGAATCCGACAAAATCTATCATGTGTCTGGCTTCACTAGACCTTTTTTACCTGTAACACTCAACAACAACAAGCAGAGCATCATTGCTGCACGCTGGAAGCTTATTCCCTTTTGGGTCAAAAATGAAGCGGATGCGGCTAAATATGCAAACACTTTGAATGCAGAGGGTGAATCTATATTTACGAAAGCAAGCTACAAGCCTTATATCGGCAAACAAAGGGGCTTACTGTATGTTGATGGCTTCTTTGAGCCCCACCAGGTTAAAGGTGTTAAAGAATCGCAGAACTACTACATCTATAAGCCTAACCATAAAATATTCACCCTTGGCATAGTCTATTCTATATTCGCCGACCAAGATACAGGGGAAACTTACCCTACTTTTTCAATCATCACTACCAAGGCGAACAGTTTGCTTGAGGAAATACATAACGTTAAAAAGCGTATGCCTCTTATTATTCCAGAAAACAAACGGGAGGATTGGTTATCGGCAAATACAGAACCTCATATTAAGGAACTTATCAAACCCTATCAGGGAACTTTAGATACTCACCAAGTTTACCGAGTAACAGGTTCACGAGGCGAAAATACCAATAGGCCAGATATTATTAAGCCCATAGATTAATTACACTCATTCTATATAAATCTGCACTTAAATAAGAAAACACACCAGTGCTGTTATTTCTTGCTTAGTGGAGTTAATGAGACATTTCCTGATAGGCCTGAAGCTGTTGGCTCCCATTTTTCTGCAGAAAACAAACCTAAAGCATTTCTATTTTCAGGTTTTCTTGCCGCAAAATTTATATTATAAAACTTTTTCCAATCAACTCCTTCCCGATCTAAAAAAGCTATGTGATTAGCCATTAAATTAGATACTTCAATCCGCAAAGTATTACTTTTGCCTTTTATTAAATCACCTGATATTTCTATTTCAAATGGGGGAGTTATTAGGGTTCCCACATAGTTTTCATTAATAAACACAGCTGCAGTTTCTTTAACATTTTCTAGTTTTAAAAGCCAAGCATCTGGTTCTTCTGTTAATGATGGGATAGTTGTCTCAAATTTTGCGGTTCCAGAAAAGCTCTCATATTTATTCCCTAGGGTCGTCCAATAATTTAGCTTACCCATAGTGAAACTATCTGGCAAAAGGGGGCCTCCTTTTACAAACTCCACATTCCAATCTAAAAGAAGAACCTCATCACCTACAGCCTCGAAATATGGATATTTATCGCCTTTATGTTCTCTTTTGAAGGTTTCTACAACAAGGGTTTCATTAGGTTTCAGTTTTAAATAAATCTCATTATCTCTGCCATTATTTTGGATACAAGCATAACCATCTTTTCCAGTCATTGGATTATATAATGCAGCAGATTTGTATTCAGCATTTAATGAAATCCAACCATTAAACACCGAATCGGCAGTGTTTCTTAAAAAATAATAGTAGTTCCCATCAGCTTTTTTGCGCTTTACAGATTCCAAACCTTTAGAATAATAGGTTTCTGGATTTAATCCTGAAAACTTCATTAATGAAGAATGGCTATCAGCAGCAACGGCCCGGCCCATCCCTATATTTGCGACCCGACTATCTTCTATATTTTCAAATGATAAAGAACTTTTCAAAGCATTCATTTTTTGAGTATCTCCATTTTTTCCTCGAAGACCAGGAGCAGATTTTGGCAACTCCTTTAAAAATAATACTGTTGCACCCGAATCTGCCATATTCAAGAGTTTTTCAAACGTATCGTACGGCATTTGATCACCTTCAGGAATTAAAACTGTTTTGTAGTTATTCCCTGTGGTGTGGATTTCTCCATCTCGATACGTAACATTTAATAATTGCTTATCGGAAATAGCATCCCAGGAAAATCCATTTTCTGACAAATAAACTCCAGATTCTTTTAAACTAATGCCATCAAATAATGTATTAGAATGTAGGTGTTTGAGCAAATGATCACCTCTATCAGACCAATAGTCTGCAAGGTTAAAATACACTAGGATATCATTGGCAGAACTTCCCGCTTGCAGAAAGCTCTGAGAGCGCGAGACATACTGATTTAGAGTTTTAAAATCGTCCCAAAGGCTATTGGAGGGCGTTAAATGCACTGCAGCATAAAACAGCCACCCCGGCCAAGGCTCCGATTTCGGGGAATAAGAAGTACCGTGGTAAAACACATGATTTACACCAGCTAAAAACATATTGTCGACTGCATTTTTAAGGTCGCCAAGGTTTGACTGGAAATGCTCATCAAGCCAAGTCCCTGTTTCGGAAGACACCAAGCGTTTTCCGGTAACATTTGCTGCAGATGGTGCACTTTTAAGGTGAATTAGCTCCCTCCCTTCGATCTCGGGCACATCACTATTGCCGTATAAATCTAAAACATTTGCTGGAGATCCGTGAGCCTGGTTCCGAATACCTTTTCCTTGTGCTTTAGCCCATTGTTGCCATGGTTTTGTGAAACTTTCTAATAAAAGCTCACTTATGGTATTGCGGTAGTCGTAAATAATTCTACTATTCATTTCTTCAGAATCATAGCCCAATAACGCAGGAATATATTCTCTTAAATCATATCCATTAATATTTTCAAATTCACTAAAAAATTCTTTTGTCCAATTGGCTTCTCCATATGCATCGTCTACCTCATAAGAATCGTTAAAGTAATATCTCAAGTGCTTTAAATCACGATTTTCAAATGCTTGATCAAATTCATTTAAATAATCTTTGAGCGCTTTCTTTGAAAAGTGATCGATTACCCAACCCTCTCCCCCAGGACCTGCTCGTTCAACTCTCTTGCCATGAAGGCCTTCGAAGATGACACAAACTAACCACTTACCTTCGGGAGCTTTCCAGTTTAATACTCCGTCCACTAATTGTTCGGTAAGGTCAATACTCTCGGAAAAGCCTTCAGGTTCTTGTTTGTGAGCTGAAATGATTACTATCGGAAGAGACTCCTTAAAACGAACTTGATCAAATGCATATTCCTGAAAGTCATAATTACTGGATAATGGCCGGGTTAATTCATTCACATCTAACTTTTTCCCATCTTGCATACGTAAGATGGGTTCCTGAGTATATTCAATGGCTTTGGATATCTGCTTCCCCCCTTCTACTACAAAGGTTTCTGAAGTAAA
>DATGTY010000206.1:0-2088 GCA_035301605.1 Chitinophagaceae bacterium
TCTCATTGCATCAACTGTCATTTCCTGTATTACAATGGCACTAGTCACTGGAAATTCATATCTTTCTATTATTGTACCTGGAGAAATTTTTAAAGATACGTATAAAGCTAAAAAACTTCAAGCCAGAAATTTGTCTAGAACATTGGAAGACTCAGGAACTGTTGTTGTTCCATTAGTCCCTTGGTCTTCAGCTGGCGTCTATATGGCGGGTACTCTTGGAGTATCAACCATTAGCTATGCACCCTGGGCGATACTTTGTTATGTCGGATTCATTTTTGCTATAATATTAGGATATACTGGAATCGGGATTGCAAAAATGAAAGATAATGATTAATCATCGCTTTAACAAGGCACTCTCTATTGGAGTGCCTTAGTTTTATGTCAAGAGAGTTTTTATTATCAAAAGTGCTGTGTTTTTCCTAACTCTTGCCCCTTAAACCAACTTCTCCAACATCATCTTACATTTTACCTTCCCCCGCCATTACAACGTACTCGCCCCTTTTCCGCTAGTTCTCACTCAATCGTATTCGTACATCCTAACAGAACGCCTCAGCCTTACACCCAAGCACAATTTCCTGTTTGTCAACAACTATCAAGCCTAACGAGCTTATCCCAACTAAACTTTGATGTCCTCGTAGAACACTTTCACCGTTCATAAACTTAACCCAAAAAGTAATCTTCTTTTTGGTCCTAGGAATCTATCCCATTGCCCAACGATGAACTAGAATTCTATTTCTGTTTCGATTGAAGTATCTACTCTTGTTTCAATCTCATTTAAAATCGGGGTCAATAAATCTACGTTTAATTCAGGCGCTTCCAAAGTTACAATTAGTGAATATCTTATTTTTTTATTCCATTTCCCTAAATGAGAGCGTTCCCTCCACCAACCTATTACTGGATAGACACCTATATAATTACTTGTCGCTAAATCAGCTCCTGTACCGACCCAAGTATCTGAATGAATGGATCCAACATCTCTATTGGTACGGCCAAGTAACCAATTCACTGTATTTTCTGCTGCTGTGTTTCCATCCTCTTCGTCTCTTGCATCTTTATTAATTCTTTTCACAAAATCTTCTTTATCATTACTACCATTCAAAGCAAACCTCAATCCAGCAGAAGCATACCTATATTTATCTTTCCAACCTTTTTCACCCGGGCCTGGCTCTATAAAGTATGAAAGCGTGACTTTCAATTTAACATCTTTATCATATATATCTTGTAATACCTCTTTTGGCCAAGGTAATTCATATAAATGCATATCTTTTGTTTTAAACTCATTGCCTACTTTATCGTATGGCTGTAATTCTTCCTGTATAATAAGATTTACACGATTACTCACTGTGTCTATGGCTCTATTTAAACTTGGAACGCCATAACCACAAGTTCTTAATAGATTTTGATATTCGCCTTTTGTGCCCTTATCCTTAAAAAATTGTCTTTTCATTTCTTCGGTCCACTTTGCTGAATGGATCAATAATCCTCTAACCGTTTCAGGCCATGCCTTCGGGTATTCTGATTGTATCTTAGCCGCCATCCAAGCTGCATAAGCTGTCGCAGCACTTGTAGCGTTAAAATGGGTGAATACCGCTTGCGTGGGGTCATGATGAGTTGTTAGAAGAGATAAATCCTCATCGTCAAATGCCAATAATCCATCTTTAATAGCATTCCCACCCTCTAATACAACCTCTGGTTTAATAGGCCACATTTTATCAAAAAACATGGAGGTTCGTGAAAAAGGTGATAACTCTCCTTTTTTAGCTAAAAATTGATAGGCTGTATCCTCTGTTCTATCTAAGTTAGTATATGCCCCAACAGTTATTGCATTCCACGATTGTCCTGGATCTTCTATTTGCTCAGTTATATTTATATCAGGATACTGGGCAACTTGATCTGGCCCTCTAACATTCCCTGCTGAAACTATGAATAATTTATGTATGTCATCTACAGCCCCCGAAGTCGTATTATCAATGGCTGCAGACCAAGAGGACGGTCGGCCGTCTTTATAAATATAACTTTTTGCTGAAATAGCCATATTTATAATCCTCTGTTTATCTGGATCATTAATATAAAGAGAACTTAAAGCAT
>DATGTY010000207.1:0-5177 GCA_035301605.1 Chitinophagaceae bacterium
CAACTGTATGGCCATTAAAGCTAATCCAACAAGCATCACAATTTTTTGTGGAACGCCTTTATCTAAAATTTTTCTGAATACAACCATCCCGATAACCGCCCCAATAGCAAAAGAAGCAAGCACTTGTCCTGTTTGGACGGCAGTCCACCCCAATGAAACTCGTACAAATAAAGGGAAGAAAAATTTAGAACCAATCATAACGGCACCAATGATGAACATCAGCAACATCCCCATAGAAAGGTTATAATTCTTTAAGAGCCGAAGATTGAGTGCCGGATGCTCCGTCCGTAACTCGTGAATGACAAATGCAGTCAGGCTTAAAATAGCCGTAATGAATAGTATCGTGATGCTTGTACTGCTGAACCAGTCATAAATTCCGCCTTCTTCCAAAACAAATTCGAGTGTTCCAATCCCGATTACGAGCAAAGCAATGCCCCAGCCATCGACTCGTTTGGGTTTGGTGCTTCCTTTCAAATCAGATACATAAAGCCATGAAAGTACCGCAGCGACGACGCCGATAGGCAGATTCACAAAGAAAATCCAATGCCAGGTTAAGTGTTGGATGATGAATCCGCCAATCAAGGGGCCAAAAATAGGACCCACTATCATTCCAATCCCGAAAATCGTATTTGCCGTATTTATTTTTTCGGTCGGAAAAGCACCAATCACAATACTTTGTGCCGTAGCAAGCAGTCCGCCACCACCAAGTCCCTGTAAACAACGCCATAAGACGAGTTCCCATAAAGAAGTGGAAAGTCCACACATCAGCGAACAAAAAGTAAAAACGACAACAGAAGCAGTAAAGTAATTTTTTCGACCGAACAGATCTGAAAGCATTCCCGAAAGTGGAATAATGATAATGTTCCCTATGCTGTAGGCCGTTGTAGCCCATGCAATTTCCGTCCGGGTAACGCCTATTCCGGCTTGCAGTTCCGGTAGCGCCACATTGACAACGGTGGCATCAATGAGTTCAATTAATGCACAAGTCATCGCCGTGATAATCAACAAAATCCTTGCAGATTTCGTCAGAGGATTCTCTTGTTGAAGTACCTCCGTAGCCATATCAATTGATTTTAACTTTTACAAAAACGCTTAGACCGGGGAAAAGCACAAGATCTCTTTTATTCCGACCGTTCGGTATCCGATTGGCTTTAGAAAAAGGGTCGAGGCTTATTTTTAAAGGGAAACGCTGTGTTATCTTGATAAAATTTCCGGTGGCATTATCGGGGGGAATAAGTGCATACTTTGAACCCGTAGCGCCGCCAAAGGATTCCACCGTTCCTGTTAATTTCAAATCGGAATAGGCATCTATACTTATTTTTACTTTTTGTCCCGGTCGTATCTTTTTTAAGGCCGTTTCTTTAAAATTGGCAGTCACCCAAAGATGGTTTTCATCTGTTACGGAACACAAGGATTGTCCTGCTAAAACATATTGCCCCGGGTTTACCGCCCGTTTAGCCACAATTCCGTTACAAGGGGCAAGCACATAAGCGTGACTCAAATTCTCTTTAGCCAAGGCCAATTGTGCCTTATATTGCGTTACCACCGCCAATGCCGTAGAAATTTGATGATGAACTGCTTTGGCCTTTGCCGATAGACTTTTCGACGTATTGAAAGATGATTTTTGCTGATGAAGCGCCTGTTGATAAACAGCCTCGGCTTGTTTTAGCGCCGACTGATCCGCATCGTATTGTTTTTGGGTAATGGCATTTATCGCCAATAACTTTTTATCTCGTTCAAATTCCTGCTTTGCCTGCATGTATTTTGCTTTCGACAGCGCAATGTGTTCCTGACTGGACAAAGCACTTTGATGAGAAGCGGCCGCATTCTGTTGGCTGACCATGGCCTGAATATCCGACACACTTAATTTCGTTTTGGCTTTTTCCAGTGCTGCTTTGGCTTTCTTTACTTTGGCTTTTAAGGCTTTGGTATCAAATACCAATAAGGTATCTCCTTTTTGAACCCTTTGGTTGTCCTTAAAATAAATACTATCTAAATAAGCGGTTACACTTGACCGAACTGAGTAGATATTTCCGTCGAGTTGTGCATCATCCGTTGTTTCATAATTCGATCCCCGTATCCAAAAGAAAATGCCGATTCCGGCTAAAACCAACATGATACATACCACAATGACAATAGGTTTGCGTTTTTTCTTTTTTTGTGCCGTTTCTTTTTCCATTATTTTAATTTTTAATTGTTCTTGTTTATATTTAATACCGACCGTTTGGTATCTTATTATATAAAAATTTAATTTTCCAGTAATTCTTTATAGATAGTGGACAATTGTTTCCGTAAATATAGAACTGCGTAATGTTTACGCGACAATAAGGTGTTTTGAGATGTATTCATTTTCTGTGCTGCTTCTTTCGTTGATAATCCTTCGATTTCGGTTAAATGAAAGGCTTCTTTTTGGTTTGCCGGAAGATTTTCTAAAGCAAACTCCAATTCTTCCCATACCAGATTTTGTAAATATTCTGTTTCCGGGGTAGGATTATTTTCATTGAAAAGCACCTTTGAAAAGTCATTCGATAATATGCCATCCTCGTCATATTCCCAATCCGGAAAACTTTCTTCACTTTTTTTCTTGTATTTATTACTTATCATATTCCGTGTTACTTTAAACAACCATCCTGATAGATGTTCGATAGGGGAAAGTGTGTCTTCTATTGTTTTGGTTAATTGATAAAATACATCCTGTATAATATCTTTGGCATCTTCCTGATTAGATACCCACTTCCGAGTAAAAGAATACAGACGGTCTTTATATTCCTCATAAATATTAGATATCTCTTTTTCTCTATTTGTCATCGTTATCCGGTTTTTCGGATGTAAAATCCTCCGGTTCTTCAAACGGAAAATCTTCACTAAAAAAAGGATGGTTTCCTTTTCGCCACTGCTCTCTTTTGTGAATAAATTCTTTCCGCTGCTCCGGTGTCATTTTCCGCCATTTCTTTCGCATTTTGTTCATTTTTCTGTGTTTTTGAACTTCATGCGTTCTAAAACCACCGGGGGAAATACGTCCAAATAGTAAGCGACAGAGCACGAAAAACCCGAGGGCTTGCCAGAAAGAGATGGTGGTCAACCCAAAGATATTGGGCATTATTCCATTCCAAAGCAACATTACCACTACACTAAAGAGCGTTATAATAACCAGAAACACTAACGGTTTTAAATATCTCAATCTTCTCATTTTTCTGTTATTTTAATTTGTTTCTGTTGAGGAAGACAACTCATGCTTAAAAATATTTTACAGTTTCTCTATTATTTTTAATACCGACCATTTGGTATGTTGCTGAGCAAAAAAAATCGATTCCTAATTGGCATCATTTTTTAGAAGTTGATACAATCCATCCATTAATGATTTTAAATTTTTCAGAGACTGTTTCATCTCTGTCATATTTTTATTCATTAAAATCAATCCCATACCAAATCCGTCTCCCATATACATAAACATCTTAGCAATTTGTTCACTGGAGAGTGTGGTAGTGATTTCTTTTGTTTTCTTCGCTCTATTGATCACTTTTTTCCATAACTCCAATTGCCTCTGATCACTTTCATTAAATTTTTTCCTAAAGGTCGGCATTTGGGAAATAGCATCGAATATGAGGAAATACTGATTTAAACTTTGTTTTTCATTTGGCTTTAAATTTTGTTTCTCAAAAATTTGCAACCGCTTGAACTGTTTTTCAAATATATCGTTGCAAAAATTTTTCAAAGAACTGGTATCATATTCATTATGACCAATATCTAAGATATTTCCGTAAAAATAATTGACCACTTCTTCAAATACCTGCATTTTACTGTCGAAATAATAGTAAAAGGCTCCTTTTGTCATTTCGGTAGCTTTTACAATATCATTCATTGACACGCCATTGTAGCCCTTTTGTAGAAAGAGTACCAATGATTTTTCAAGGATATGTTGCTTTGTATCTTTAGCCATAAAACCGACCGTTTGGTATGCAAAGATAGGAAAAGAATTTAAATAGACAAATTTTCAATTTCTAGTTAAGCTTGCACTAGGTTAATAGATGAAAAAAAACATAAAAGAATTATAACTCCATCTTTATTGTAAACACCTCTCCTTTACTTGTTTCCACATCCGTTAAATAGGTTTTCTCTAAAGATAATTTTTGAATTTTTGAAGAATCGCTTACAACTATTTTTTCTATCGGCGGATTTTGAAAGAAAGGATTTGGATTGGTTTCGTCTTTTCTTACATTTTGATTTTTTGCCCCTTCCACCGTAATAGGAACAGTCGTCCTCAATCTACAATTTCCACCTAAAGTAGATTTTATTTTAGCTTCTTTTAATTTTCCATTTTCCCACTGCAAATCTTCAATCACAAATCCCCCTCTAGCTTTCAAACCTTTTATTCTCCCTTCTGGCCATTCATCGGGCAGTGCCGGCAGTAGGTAAATCGCTCCGTCCTGACTTTGCAATAGCATTTCTGTCACCCCGGAAGTAAAACCAAAGTTTCCATCAATCTGAAAAGGAGGATGTGCATCAAAAAGATTCAAATAAGAGCCTCCTCGTGCATCTCCATTCACGCCTCGATGTCCGGTCAAATATAGTTGTTCATTTAAAATCTTATACGCATGATTCCCATCTTCCAATCTTGCCCAGCAATTAATTTTCCAAGCTTTAGACCATCCAGTGCCACCATCCCCACGCATTTCAAGGCTTTTCTTTACGGCAGCAGCCAATTTTGGCGTTCTTCTTGGAGAAATCAGATTTGCCGGGAAGAGTCCATAGAGATGAGAGATGTGACGATGGTGATCTTTGGGTGTATCCCAGTCTTTATACCACTCCTGCAATTGACCATATTGTCCAATATGGAAAGGGTATAACTTCTGATAAGCTTGTTGCAACGAATCTCTGAATGCCGAATCTTTATTTAATATTTCAGTCGCACGAATGGTATTAAAAAAGAGATCTCTAATAATGGACATATCCATAGTAGAAGCAATACTTACCGAATAAGATTGACCATTGATAGTAAAATCATGTTCAGGAGAAGTTGATGGCGCAGTAACCAAATGCCCTTCATAAGGCGTCAGCCAATCTAACATAAACTGAGATGCTCCTTTCATTAATGGATACGCCATCTTTTTCAAGAACGCTTTATCCCCATTAAATAAATAATGTTCCCAAAGATGCCGGCAAAGCCAGGCACCACT
>DATGTY010000208.1:0-6748 GCA_035301605.1 Chitinophagaceae bacterium
TATCCATCCAATATTTTACCGCTTTCCCGCTAAGATTGATGTAGGTTGTAGGTTTGATGATAACAAGTGTACGTCCTTTATACTTTCCCGTAGCCGTATCAGCTAAGCGATCCGGCGTGAAAGAAACACCTAATTTTTCTGCAAGTGCATCTACTACATCAAATCCAATATTATGACGCGTATGCGCATATTCGGCGCCAATATTTCCTAATCCTACAATCAAGTATTTCATATTGTAACTATTAAAAAAGCCCGGCTAAAAATTAACCGGGCTAAAAATTTAATATAATGGATTTTATTATTCCTTTTCCTTTTCAGCTTCACCTTCTGTATCTCCCTCTTCTCCTCCATCATCAACATCCATTGCTTCTTCATCAACAGTAATGTTTCTAGAAACAGCTACTGCAACGATAGGAATACGTGGTGAATTCAATATTTCAAATTCATTTCCTTTTATCTCTTCTACTCTGATACTTTCGCCAATTTTCAATTTGGTAATATCAATAGTAATAGATTCCTTCAAATCCTTTGGTAAAGATTTTATTTTTAAGGATTTCAATTTCTTTCTCAATTTCCCACCGGCTTTTACACCAACAGACTGACCTACAAATTTCAATGGAATAGAAACAATTACTTTTCTATCATCTACCAATTCTAAAAGATCAATGTGCAACAATTCATCTGTAACAGGGTGAAACTGTAAATCCTTCAATACACATTTGTAAGTTTTGTCTCCTACTTTAATTTCAGCCACCTGAAATTTAGAAGTGTAGATCAAATCTTTAAACGCTAGTACCGGTGCGGAGAAATTAATTTCTTTAGGGCCCCCATAAATAACACCAGGCGTTTTTCCCTCAGAACGTAGCTGGCGGGTCGCTTTTTTGCCGGTTTCGCTCCTGAGTTGTCCTTCGATAGTTATTGTGTTCATAATATATAAAAATTAAAAAATTACAACTTTACTTTTGACTACCATGAATAAATAAACTGGTAATCGATCTATTTTCATACACATTCCTAATAGCTACAGCAAATAAATCTGCCACTTCTACCACTCTAATCTTTGGAGACTTTTGTCTCAAAGGAATCGTATCACACACCAACAATTCCTCCAATGCCGAATTATTGATCACTTCATACGCATTCCCACTTAATACAGGATGCGTACAAAAAGCTCTTACCGATCTTGCTCCCTTTTCTTTGAGCATGGCTGCAGATTTTGTCAGCGTACCTCCCGTATCAATAATATCATCAATCAATACTACATCTCTATCTTGCACATCTCCTATAACTGTCATGGAAGCCACTTCATTAGCCCTTTTCCTTTGTTTATCACAAATCACCATATCGGCACCAAAATATGAAGCCACTTCTCTAACACGACTCGTACTCCCCACATCAGGGGACGCAAAGGTAAGATTTTCTAAATTAAGTTGCTGCACATAGGGAATAGAAATTGCAGAGCTATCCAAATGATCTACCGGAATATCAAAGAAACCCTGAATCTGAGGAGCATGTAAATCCATAGTAATCACCCTATTAGCCCCTGCAGTAGTAAGCATATTGGCAATCAATTTTGACCCAATTGCTACTCTCGGTTTATCTTTTCTATCCTGCCGGGCAAAACCAAAATAAGGAATCACAGCAGTAATATATCCTGCCGAGGCTCTCTTAGCGGCATCAATCATGAGCAAAAGTTCCATCAAGTTATCGGCAGGAGAATTCGTACTTTGTACTAAAAAAACATAATCTCCTCGAATACTTTCCAGAAAAATGGGTTGAAACTCTCCATCACTAAATTTTTGAATATTGATACGTCCCTGTTTGGTACCATACCCTAATGCAATTTTATCGGTCAGGGCATGTGCCTGATTACCTGAAAAAATCTTAACTGAAGGCTGCATAATTTTGTTGAAGTACTGGTGAAATTCTGGACACAAAGATAAACATTCAATTACAATCACCGAACTAATTAGAAGAAAATTTAAAGTTTTTTCTCGTCGGCGCATTTAAAATACGATAGGCTTTTTCTCCTCTTATTTTTTATAAAAAATAACTCATCACAAAGGATAAGAAGTAAACACGTAAAAAACATATATTTGCATTTAAAAAAAATTATGTGGGATTGGATTCTCTTTATCATTTTCGTCATTATTTGTCTCACCTTAGATCTGGGGGTTTTCAATAAGAAGGATCATGTGATCTCCACAAAAGAAGCAGCCAAATGGACCAGTTTATGGGTATCAATTGCCTTACTTTTCGGAGGAGTAATTTGGTGGATTTTCGCCAATGGTTATGCAATAAACCCGACCCATCTCACTCCTCATGACGCATTACTAAATTATTATACGGGATATTTGGTCGAATTATCCCTGAGTATAGATAATATTTTTGTTATTGCTGTCATTTTCAGTGCATTCCAGATTCCTGCAAAATATCAACACAGGGTACTCTTTTGGGGAATTTTAGGAGCCGTTGTATTCCGGGCACTGATGATTATCTTTGGCGTCGCCTTAATCAACAAATTTGATTGGATTATTTATGTATTTGGCGCCTTTTTGCTTTACACTGCTTATACCATGTTAAAGGAAGAAAAACAAAACGACCCCAAAGACTCCTGGCTCTATAAAAATTTATCTAAAGTAATCCCTATTACACCTGAAATAAGAGGTCATGATTTTTTTATTAAAAAAAATGCTAAAAATTATGCGACCCCCTTATTTGTAGCATTGATAGTCATAGAATTAACGGACGTCATGTTTGCTTTAGACAGTATTCCGGCTATTTTAGCCATTACTCAGGATGAATATATTGTGTTCACCTCAAATATACTTGCTATTTTAGGGCTCAGATCAATGTTCTTCTTAATCGTTGGAATGCTAGAAAAATTCCGACTCATAAGATACAGTTTAGCCGTTATTTTAGGATTTGTAGGGATAAAAATGCTTTTAATAGACTATTTCCATTTCCCATCATGGATATCATTAATTGTTATTGCTTTAGCTCTGGCAGGAGGTATTTTGGCCTCTATTTACATTAAACCTAAAAAGAAACAGGATTAGATGCTACAAGATATAAAATCAAACAGATTTTGCTACCTTCATATCTTAAAAATTTAGTCATTAAGTGTGAAATATACTATCGGACAACTTGCAAAAATCCTTCACTTGAGCCAACAAAAAAAACATGCTCAACGTGAAATATCGCAACTATTGACGGATAGTAGAAGGCTTATTCATCCACATGAGACATTATTTATAGCGCTCTCCTCTAACAGACAAGATGGACATCAATATATCCCTGAGCTCTATAAAAAAGGCGTGCGCGCTTTCCTTACAAACCAAAAATTTGATACTTCGCCCTATCCCGATGCCGATTTCTTGCAGGTCAACTATCCGTTGAAATCTTTACAGCTCATTGTTGAAACATGGCGAAACAAGTTTTCGATACCACTCATAGGCATTACGGGAAGTAACGGAAAAACAATTGTCAAAGAATGGCTCTTTCAATTATTAACGTCCGATTATCATATCATTCGAAGCCCTAAAAGTTTTAACTCTCAAATTGGAGTACCGCTATCAGTAGCTGAAATAAATCAAGACCATAATCTGGCTATTTTCGAAGCAGGGATTTCTCAAAAAGGGGAAATGGACAGACTACAAAAGATAATCCATCCCAATATCGGAATATTTACCAATATCGGAGAAGCCCATTCTGAAGGGTTTACAGATATTAAAGAGAAAATAAGAGAAAAACTAAAACTTTTTACAGATACACAATGCCTCATCTTTTGTGAAGATGATGCCCTTTTAGAGCCGGAAATACACCAGTTTCAAAAAAAACAAAACACAATACATCAGCAATTAAAGTTATTCTCCTGGAGTACAAAAAAATCTAAAACAGCTCAATTACAAATCACTCATATTCTCAGAGATAAAAAGAAAGGCTATCATTCCTATTCTCACATAGAGGCGCTATATAAAAATAAAAAACTGGCTATTTCTTTTCCCTTTACTGATAACGGATCTATTGAGAATGTCATTCATTGTTTGTGTACTTTACTTTATTTAGGTATAAATCCTAAAAATCTATCCGCCAGATTCGAAAAGCTGCAACCAGTTGCCATGCGTCTGGAGATGAAGACCGGCATCCAAAACTGTCAACTGATAAATGATAGTTATAATTCAGATTTTGCATCAATAAAAGTAGCCCTCGATTTCTTAGTCCATCAGAAACAAAGAGAAAAACACACGCTGATATTAAGTGACGTAGAACAAGCAGGAACAGATGAAAAAGTACTTTATCAAAAATTAGCCAATTTGTTAGAAGCGAAGAATATAGATCGCTTTATTGGGATTGGGGATGCTCTTTTCAGGCAACACCATCTTTTTGAAAACCTGCCAGAAGTTTCTTTTTACCCTTCGACTCCGGAACTTATTAAAGCAATAAAAACACCTTCTGGCAACTCTCTTTTTCTAAACGAAGTCATTTTACTCAAAGGAGCAAGAAGCTTTACCTTCGAAAAAATCGTTAAATTACTAGAACAAAAAAAACATCAGAATGAGCTAATAATCAATCTTAATGCTGTCGTTCACAATCTAAAAACCTATCAGTCATTGTTAGATCCAAAAGTAAAAACCATGGTCATGGTTAAGGCTTTTTCCTACGGCAGTGGAAGTGCTGAAATCGCAGACCTTCTACAATTCCATCGGGTGGATTATCTGGCAGTAGCAAATATAGAAGAAGGCATCTATCTACGTAAAAATGGGATTACCCTACCCATTCTTATTCTCAATCCCGATCCATTTTATTTCGAAGAGTTAATTGAATGGGAATTAGAACCGGAATTATATTCTTTTACCATATTCGATGAATTTGCGCAAAAAGCAGCAACCATGGGTGTCACGCATTGCGCTGTTCATATAAAACTAGACACCGGCATGCACCGGCTAGGATTTACAAAAGGACAACTTCCCCAACTCATCACTACGATAAAGCATGCTCCACATCTAAAAATAGCTTCTATATTTAGCCATTTAGCAGCAAGCGAGAATCCTAAAATGGATTATTTTACTAAAATTCAAGGTGAATTATTTGACCAAATGAGTACCGCTATAACTGATCAGCTCTCCTACCCAGTCATCAGACATCTGTCTAATACTTCTGGAATTAGTCGTCATCCCGATTTACAATTTAACATGGTTCGCCTTGGAATAGGATTGTACGGTATTGATGCAACCATTGAGAATAAACTGGAACCTGTACACACTTTAAAAACAACCATTGCTCAGACTAAATCCATACCGCCGGGCGATACTGTCGGTTATGGAAGAGCAGAAAAAGTGGAAACACCCACACGCATAGCCATCGTAACCTTAGGATATGCTGATGGATATTTAAGAAGCCTTGGTCTGGGAAAAGGGAAAATGCTTATTCACCAAAAACAAGCACCCACAATAGGTCAAATCTGCATGGATATGCTTATGTTGGATATTACATCTATCCCAAACGCTAAAGTTGGCGATGAAGTGATTGTCTTTGGAGCAGATTTAAAAATAGAAAAAGTGGCTTCTTCCGGTCATACCATACCCTACGAAATACTATCAGGGCTTTCTCAAAGAATTATTCGTGTATATACACAAGAATGATAAATGACTATCTGTGATCAGCATCCGGGTTTCCAATTATAAACTTTTTCATCACAGAGCTCCCATTATCTAAATCATTCACTTGTAAGAAATAGACACCCGGACTCAGATTTCCGGTATAAATACTTCTGACATTGGAACCTCTTTCAAGTTTGAGTGCATAAGACGACTTAATATTTCCCTGAAGGTCAGAAATTAAGACACCGGCCTTAGAGTCATCAGGCGAAATTACTGCAAAGTTAATTTCGTTATTATCCTGAGAAAGTACAAGTTGGGCTAATTCCATTTTGGGAATTGGTGTGAGCACTATTTGTGCATGAGTCACATACTGCATCCCGGTATCTAAAACCTCACGAATTCTATAATAGACTAACCCGCCGAGTGGATCAGAATCATAAGAATAATAATCCTTCTTTTTCTTCTTATTATTACTACTCTCGGCAAACCCAACCATTCTATAGGTATTGCTATCTAGTGAGCGTTCGATAATATATTTCACACCGACTCTTTCATCCTGAGTCACCCAATGAATAATCACCGACTTACTTGCAGGAACATAATCTACCTCAAAAGAAATAATCTTTACCGTTGAAGAATCCACCTTTTCAGGCTGAGCCTGTGCAGCCATAAAAAGAAACAATCCGACAAGAAATAAACTTCCTTTTCTAAAAATAGAATTCAACATTAGATATAGTAATTTTATATACAAAAGGTCAAATATCAGACCAAAAGAATACCAGATATTCGTGGTCTTAGACCATAGTCATAGTATTTAAATACTAAATCTTTATCTCATCTCCATTTTCATCAAGAAAATGATAATCTATAAGATGACATGAAGTATCTGATATTAAATGTATCCATTGTCCCATTGAAAGAAACCACTTCCATTGTCTATTATAAACTCCTTTCTTCAAATAAGCATATAAAATAGGATTTACATGCAATTTTAATTTTTTGTAATTATTTTTTATCAAGTGCTGAATTTTTCTTTCAATTTCATCAGCAATGATGATGGAAGGACCGACTTTCCCGGTACCATGACAAGTAGGGCATAATTCAGAAGTAGAAATTTCAAGTTCCGGTCTCACTCGTTGACGTGT
>DATGTY010000209.1:0-8155 GCA_035301605.1 Chitinophagaceae bacterium
TATTTGGAGGGAGAATAAAGCTATATGGATTATCATGACACAAAAGAATTTGATTCCGCTTGGCAAAAGCAACTAACTTTTTAAACAATTCAGGATCAGCTTTTGCACCTGTAGGCATTTGAGGATAATTTATCCACATGATTTTCACCCTGCTCAAATCTCTTTGTTCCAACGCTTCCAAATCCGGCTGCCAGTTCAAGTCTTCTTTTAAATCATAAGGAATACAGGTAGCTCCTGCCAGCTTCGAAGCAGAACGATAGCTGGGATATCCGGGATCAGGCACCAACACTTCATCCTCCTTATTGAGAAAGGTCATGCTAATATGCATGATTCCCTCTTTGGAACCAATGAGCGGTAAAACCTCTTTATTGGCATCCAATGTGACACCAAAATATTGCTTATACCATTTTGAAAAAGCATTTCTCAACTCCGGCGCACCTTTATAACTCTGATAACCATGTACATCACTTTGTTTTGCCGTTTCATACAAAACCTCAACAACCTCCGGATGCGGCGGACGGTCAGGACTTCCAACGCCCAAATTAATCACTCTGGGCGCCGCTTCATTCATCTCCGCTATCTCTCTCAACTTCTTTGAGAAATAATATTCTTTCGTATCTCCTAATCTATCTGCTGTTGGTATAATCATGATTGTATTATTCTTTGGATGGTTAGATTGCTAGATTGTTTCATTGACT
Organism: Chitinophagaceae bacterium; assembly: GCA_035301605.1. Classification (GTDB taxonomy): domain Bacteria; phylum Bacteroidota; class Bacteroidia; order Chitinophagales; family Chitinophagaceae; genus FW021-bin31. The sequence goes on from DATGTY010000209.1 coordinate 699, forward strand.
TACGACTTATCGACTCACTGTCACTCCTTTATTATAAATTCCTAATATTCTCAATTTTTTTGTCAAAGGATTCATACAATCGATAACCTCTTCTAATTGCTCTAAGCTGGAAAATTCCAAATCCGCATGAAAATAGTACTGCCACTCCAATCCAGGAATAGGGAAAGACTGTAATTTAGATAAATTAATTCCTGCTTCTCCGATACAATTCAATACTTCCCCCAAACAGCCGGCTTCATTCTCCACTTGAAAATAGAGCGATGCCTTATGATCATGCATGCTGTCTTTTTCTTTCTCCTTCTTATTCAATACCAGGAATCGAGTATAATTCTTTTTCTCGGTGTTAATATCTTTTTCGACAATATCCAATTCATATAATTCTGCAGCCAAATCACTGGCAATAGCCGCAATATGTTTGGCATTATACTGTCTTAAATGCTTTGCACTCAGCGCGGTATCTTCCGTTTCTACTAGACGCCAATCCGTATTTTTTTCTAAATACTGCCTACATTGCAGCAAGGCCATGGGATGCGAATGAACCTCTTTAATATCCTCTTTGGAACCACCAGGCAACATCATCAAATGCTGACGAATATGAAGATAAATTTCTCCGGTAATATAGAGATTAGAACGTTGCAATAAGTCGTAATTCTGCAAAATACTGCCCGCAGAAGAATTTTCTATCGCCATCAATCCGGAATCGGCCTTACCTTGTGTTATATTTTTCACCACTTCACTAAAAGTAGCACAAGGAACAATTTCTATCTCTTTATCAAAATAATTTTCTGCTGAAATTTGATGAAATGAACCTTCAAAACCTTGAATTGCTATTTTCTTTGTCATCTTTTTTTGTATCTTCTTATAATAAAAATTCCCGCCTGATTGAGGGCGGGAATTTAAAAATATTTATATTTTAACACAATATATTCCCACCCGCTTTAACACTAAAGAAGAAAAAAAAGTAATTATTAAAATAAAATCGTCTTAACTGTCTCATTATTTATTACTTTAAAATAAAAAAGGCCTTCAGAAGATTCTGAGGCCATTTTTATTCGTTTTATAACATATCAACCTCAGTTCTTCTTAGCAAAGAAATAAAAATAAAAGCTAAAAAAATAAGCTGAGATTATCATAATTATCTATTTTACGATAGCAAAGTTATCATTTTATTTTAAATATCCAATAAAAACAATACGCTTTTTGAAAATATTCAAGAGAAAGCCTTCTTTTTTATAAAATGCACTAGCATATTCCTCATTTTCACACTTTCCATTTGGCAATTCCGGCATAGCCTATCCACTTTACGTAAAAAAGGGGTTGTCAATTCTTTGACAACCCCTTCAATGACTATGTTATTTTCAATGTTAATGTGAGATAGCCCCCCCATTCATCCCTCCATGCTGTGTTGGAGTAGGTTGCGGTCTAGGAGTTTGTTGCTGTGGTCGATTCATCTGATTATTTCTCTGATTCAATTGATTATTTTGTTCCGGTACATTCTGTTCCGGTACATTTTGTTGCATTGAAGGATAATCCTTTTGCTGTGTTTGATTTGCACTACCACAACCAACGGCAAACAAACCCAGTCCTAAACAAAATGCACTAACCTTTATTATCCTTTTCATAATGCTGTTATTTTAAAATTAAAAAATATTTTTTTGCAAAGACCATTTCTAAGGAAGCGATCCTTGCAAAAAATTTTCCGGCTTCAACTATTACATTCCGCCGGGCTGATCTGTCTCGTTACTAGCGGCAGTGTCATTAGCCGGTTGATTCTCTGCAGGAGGTGTAGTTTGCTGTGCTCCCTCTGGTGCACTCTCGCCAGGCATTGTTTGTTCCGGAGCTTGTTGTTCTACACCGCTTCCGGAATCCTGATTATTTCCATTGTTTCCGGTTGGTCCGCATGCCACTAAAAACAATCCCAGTCCTAAGGCTAAAAAGCCTGTTTTCAATACTTTTTTCATAATATAAATGCTTTTTTAATGAATAAATCTGTTACTTTATACCCGTAATAAAAAAAAGTAACCTTCTGGTTATACTTTTTTCAAAAAAACTTAGTTTATTTGGGTTACCTCACGCCAAAAATGATATTAAATATTGAAACGAAAGATTTCAAAAACGGGAAAAGACAAGAAAATACTAAAGGGGCTTGCAAGAAAAGAAAACAAGGCGCTACATCAAATTTATGATTTGTATTTTCCTATGATAGAAAGGATGGTTCTGAATAACAGTGGGAATAGAGAAGCTGCAGAGGATTTATTTCAGGAGGCATTAATCGTTTTGTATAAAAAAGCAAATGAAAAGGACTTTATTTTAACTTCTCAGCTGCAAACTTATATATATGCCATCTGTAAAAAGTTGTGGTCAAAAAAACTGCGGCAACAGAAAAGACACCCGATTGATGCTTATCACCAAGAGAGAGAAACAGCTCCAGAGATAGAACAGGATATAGAAGATCATCAGTCGGAGAAACTACAAATTGATAAATTAAACAGGGCATTAAAAAAATTAGGAAGCCCCTGCAAAGATTTGTTGGAAGGTTTTTATATTCAGAACTACTCCATGAAAGAACTGGCAGAAAAATTTCAATATACCAATGCAAGCAATGCAAAAACACAAAAATATAAATGTCTTCAGCGGTTGAAAAAGATATTTTTTAAACAAGAAGAGAAAGATAAACAGGATGAGTGATGAAGAACAAAATTAAATTTATAGAACGCGCAGATTTTTACTTGGATCAAAAACTTTCGGAAAAAGAACAAAAAGCATTTGAAACAGAATGTAATAATGACCCCGAAGCAAAAAAATGCTTTGAGGAGCATCGTTATTTACGGCAACAGTTTGCACTAAAGAAAAAACATACCGAAGCAAGAGATTTTATAGAGCAAGGACTCAAAAATTGGAAACCCAAACAATCCACTCGACAAAATTTCATATGGAAGGCTGTTGCCATCGCGGCTTCTTTAGCATTATTGCTATCTATTACCGCACTTTGGCAAACCAATAGATATATTTCATCTCAGCAAAGCAATAATTTCATAGAATTGAGAAGAGAGATCAACAACATCAAGCGTTCTCAGAAGGATTTGAAAGACGTAGTACAAACCAATACACCTTCCACCAATACGCAACAATTTGGAGGAACCGGTTTTGCACTTTCTACCAATGGCTATCTAGCCACGAATGCTCATGTGATTGCCGGTGCGGATTCCGTTCATATTATTACAGATGAAAAGAAATCCTATAAGGCGAAGTTAGTCTTTCAGGATGCTAAATACGACTTAGCTATTTTGAAAATTGTAGATTCCACCTTTTGTATTCCTCCACTACCCTTTGAGTTGGGAGACACGGCCTATTTAGGCGAAAATATTTATACGCTGGGATATCCCAGAAATGATATTGTTTATGGAAAAGGATACATTAGTGCCGCCTCCGGATTTAAGGGAGATTCGTCTTCTTATCAGTTATCGTTATCGGTAAGTCCGGGAAGCAGTGGCGGTCCTGTTATTGATAAAAACGGGAAAATATTGGGTATCATTACCGGAAAGAAATCGGCTACAGACAATATCGCCTTCGCTATAAAATCATCCTATCTTCTGAAAATCAGAGACAGTATTCCAAAGGAACTTCCGACTCCAATCATCCAGAGCAATCATTTTACACTGGAACATTTGAATAGGATAGATCAAATTGAGAAATTAAAGAAATATGTCTATCTGGTAAAGGCCTTTAAATAGGGATTATTCAATAAAGCAGGATCATTTAGAAGAGGAGGTGTCAAGAATCTTCTTGTAGAGGTTTAGCACCTGAGGGATTAAAGGCTGCTGTTCGTCATTCGTAATTACCCAATCACAAAGTTTCATTTTTATTCCTTCCTCCATCTGCTTTTCCATGCGCTGCAGCACTTCCTGCCTAGAGATATGATTGCGTTCCATAGTGCGATGAATACGCATAACCTTGGGTGCAAAGACTCCAATGACCATATCCACATAATGGAAAGCTTCGGTCTCAAACATCAAAGCCGTTTCTTTAAGTACAAAAGGGGCTGATTGATTATCAGCCCACTTTATAGAATCTTGAATGGTAGCCGGATGAACGATAGCATTCAACGATTTATTCATTTCAGCATTTCCAAAAATCTGTTTTACAATAAAAGCTTTATTCAAACCATCGTTAGAATCATAAGCTTCTTCACCTAACAGATTTTTAATATCCTGCTTCACCTTACTATCATGCTGCATGAGCATTTTGGCTCTTTCATCAGCATAATAGACGGGGATGCGCAACGTTTCAAACATTTTGCAAACCGTTGTTTTCCCTGAACCAATTCCTCCGGTAACTCCAATAATTTTCATTATTTTTTTGCTGGAGCAGCAGCGTTTTCTTTCCTTTTCTCCATTCCCTGAGTGAATTCCATGCTAATGGCAGAGCGCTCAATGGTCATGTAAGAACCCGGACTTACTTCCAACTGTAAAGTATCATCATCGTTTACTTTATTAATACGACCATGAATTCCGGCAATAGTTACTATACGATCCCCTTTTTGGATAGCCTTGTTAAAAGCTTTTTGTTTTTTGGCTTTTTTTGATTGAGGTCTAATCATAAACAGCCACATAATCAATAGCATGGCAGCAATAAAAATAAAGGACAATCCGCCCCCTCCTTCACCGCCACCGGAAGGAGCCATTAATAAAATGTCTAAAACTTGATACGTCATCTCTATACTGGTTTTTAAAATTGAATAAAAAATTATAAACTATCTTTCTTGGGAGCAGTCACATTACAGGTAATGGTCAACTGAGATAACTCCGGTTGGGTATTAGCATGAATAAAAACAGGTTTAATTTGCCTTCCGGATAAACCTGCACTATGGAAAGCAATCTCTATCTTTCCATATTGCCCCGGAGCGATGGGTGCTTTAGAGAAATGAGGAATGGTACATCCACAGGTAGAATTGATTTCATCAATAACCAAAGGCTTACTTCCTGTATTCTTAAAGGCAAAAGTATATAAGGCTACATTTCCCTGACTTACCTTACCAAATTCTTGTAAGGAATCCGCCACTGTAATAACAGGATAATTTTCAGGATTTTTTGTTAGTGCATGATTTAAGTCAAGTTGACTCCTATCTGCGGCCTCCTTACTTTGGGCTGGATTCCCATTACAGGCAAGAAAAAACAGAGAAGCCAGACAACCAATCATCCATATTTTTATATAAAAATTTCTTTCCACAGCGCAAAAGTAACTAATTTAAATTTTATTAATGAGCTCTTTCCACTTTATTCAGTTTTCCCTCATTTTTTAACTTTTTCAAAATATTATCCAACACTCCATTAATAAATTGTCCACTTTGTTCTGTGCTATATTCTTTTGCTAAATCTATATATTCGTTAATGGTCACTCTGGGTGGAATTGTTGGAAAATAAAGGAATTCACACACGCCCATATGCAATAACAACATGTCAATGATAGCCACTCTATCCGGATCCCAATTTTTAAGTCTGGGTTTAATCCACTCCCTGCAATAATCCTTTTTTTCTATAACTGTTCGGATTAACTCGGTCGCATATTCTCTTTTTTCATGACTCACCAGGCTCCTAAAATTAAAATTCTTTGGTTTTTTAAGGAAATTAGATATCAAAATCTCCATCATAGAAATATCATCCTGCCACTGCAGATATAAATCATCCATAAACTGCTCAAAATCCTCATCATCAAAAAGCAGCACAGCAAAAAACTCCTTTAGAATTTCTATATCTGCTTTCTTATTCCCTTTTTCTGTAGCAACGTAATTTTCATAAGCTTCGGTCTTAATCAAACGACCATAGAGCAATTTAATAAATTCTCGATCCGTTCTTTTTTCAAGCAGCGCATCTTTTACTCTGATTTGAAAATTATCATTTTCCTTTAAAGTCTTTACAAATTGGCTATGAGCCAGTTTTGTATCCACATGTAAATCTTGGTCCGTAGGCAATCTTTTGGCCGCCCTCTGTCGTGCATCCTTATCGGCATATCCGGCAATTTCCTGCATGATATACAACAGATGAACAAAGGCCAGAATACTATCATTCAAATCTTTTTCAACATGCTGTTGCGCAGTATTTATTTTTCGTTTTTGTCCTACTTCATCTGATGTTTTTAACGCCTCTAATGCATACAAATTTTGCATTACTTTGATTCGGATATTTCTTCTGCTAATCATGATATTATTATTAAAGAACTTTAAGCGCCGCGAAGTTAGGGAAATAGAATCAATCAATCAAAGTAAAATCCGGTGTACTTCTGGGAGAGTGGAAATAATTTTTACTCTTTGGCTTTCACTTGGAAATATTGACTTTCTGCCCTGCCGAGTTGAAATTTGTAAGTCCCGGGCTTCAGTCTTTGAGGAAAACGATATTCTTCGCTCCCACTTTGAGGAATATCATAAACGCGATCAGAAATACTGACCGATACACCTTTGGATTCCAGCGAAGAATCTATCAAAAACAAGGCAGCAGCAGTATCTGTTTTTCCTTTCCATATCAGGTTATAAGTTTTTCCGATGATGAAAACTTCTCCCCCTTTTGGATAAACAAAATACACAGAATCATTGCTGACGGTAGGCAAAGTATCTTTTTTATTTTCCTGCGTTTCATTCTTATTTTGGCTCTCCTGTTTCTGTCCTGAAGAGCACCCTACCAATACCAGTAGCGCAATAATCCACATTTTATTGAGAATTCCCATTTTCAAAAATATTTAATCAGCTTACCAATCATCATTCAGTTTCAAAACCTTCTCAACCACATCTCTCACACAACCTGCGCCTCCATAGAAAGGAGAGATATATTTACTAATGGTTTTAATCTCTTCTGCTGCATCAGCCGGACAACAGGGAAGACCAACCATTTCTAATGCTTCATAATCCGGCATATCATCTCCCATATAGAGCACATGATTCTTATTCAAATCATTAAAAAGTAAAAAGTCTTCCATTTTTTCTTTTTTATCTATCACACTCAGATAAACCTCCTGAATGCCGAGTCCCTGAAGTCTCCTTTTTACATTTTCCGAATTACCTCCGGTAATAATAGCCATTCGATAACCTTGCTGAACAGCATGACGCAATGCGTAGCCATCTCGTGCATTCATGCGTCTGGATAGTTCTCCATTTTCCAACAACTGCAAACTTCCATCTGTCATAACGCCATCTACATCAAAGACGAAAGTAGTAATTCGCTTAAAGAGATTCAATTGATTCATTTTCGACTCTTGAGATTAAGATCTAAAAAAATCTTTTATGTTTTTTGTAGTCACTTGATAAATTTCCTTGAATTCGGGATGTTCTTCCAATAAAGTAAGATGTTTCTCTATTGTCGATTCATCTCCTCTTATCGCAGGTCCGGTTTGTTTGGTTTCTTCAAGCGGCTTCTTCATCTGAACAAAAGTCTCATCCAATAAAGGATACAAAAGTTCAAAATCAA
>DATGTY010000210.1:0-13302 GCA_035301605.1 Chitinophagaceae bacterium
CGCCTGCCCCAGCATACTATAAAAAAAAGTCTGACCGGCACTACTTTCACTCACCTGAAAGGTATCCGCCCAATAAGCCAACAACGGTTGAGAATAATACAGATTTGCTGTAATGACAGCACTGCTAAAAGCAAGTAAATAAATTTGTGATTTACGTAAGGGCATCACAGGACAAAGGTAGGTTTATTATAAAAGATGAAAAGCAATTTATTCCAAATCTAAACCCAGTTTTTCATTTAACATTCTCTTGCCTAAAGGAGTCAACACCTTCACTCTGGAATTCTCTTTCTTTAGCACCCAGCATTTTTCTATAAGTTTATTCAAGAAGGCGACTCCCAGCCGTCCGCCCAAATGATGTTTTCGCTCACTAAAATCAAGACACGCCTTAGAAAATTTTCCTGATTTCTTTCGTAATTCTGCTATATTGATTCCTAAATCCTTAAAAAAATCTTCTCCCAACAAGGTCAGTTCAAACTGATATTCCTCCCCTACCTTTTCTTTCACCAAGAGGTGTTTTCCCTCTAGTTTTTCGGCTACTTCCACGCCAATTTTTCCTGCCAAATGCCCATGGCAACTGCGGCAATATTTTATAGCAGGCAAGGGAACCTCCGCGGAATAAATCTTATCCTGCCCTTTTCTTTCCTCATACAATACCTCCTCTATAGCTTTCCCTCCAATCCATCTGAAATATCTAAACCGATGCTGCTCTACTTCTAATTTTTCTTCTTTTAAAAAACGGTCTAAAATTTTTTCCACCTTAATTCTATCCACATGTGCATAATTTGCCAGCTCAGTAGCTGTATATGCCCTCCCATCCGATAAAGCCCATAAAATATCACCTTTACACTTCTTTATTTCGGAAATCACATCTTCCATAATTTTATAATTCCTTTCAACCTAAAAACAAATTTACAAATTATAGCGTGTATTTTTTTAAATAATTTAAAAACTATTATTCATTTTTTTAATACAAAAAAATGAAGGCCTCTCCTTTTGATGCTAAAAAATTTTCCTCATAAAAACCTTCTATTAATCATTCTTATAAGGAAAAATTCATTACACCTCAAACCAAAGAACTACATTTTGGAATTAACCATCAATACAGTACTTTCGTTTTTAGTAAAAAACAGAAAACTTATGAAATTACGCAGTGGACTTATTCTACTTTTAGGAATCAGCTTAGGGGTTTCTGCTTGTCAATCCGGACAAAAATCCAAGAAACAAGCTTCTACCGAGGATTCGGCACAGAAAGCGGATTCTGAACATTGCAGCCCAACCTCCAAAGCTGCATTAATGGGAAAATCTCTATCCAATACTTCTTCTTCACTGCAAAATATTCAACCCAAAGACAGCATTTCTCACGAAGGAATGGTTTTTATCGAAGGCAATACATTTTTAATGGGTGCGACAGATGGTGATGGACGCCCGGATGAATATCCGGCACATAAAGTAAAAGTCAATGATTTTTGGATTGATAAACATGAAGTAACTAATGCGCAATTCAGAAAATTTGTAGAAGCGACCGGCTATGTCACAGTAGCTGAGAGAAAACCGGACTGGAATGAAATGAAAAAACAACTCCCTCCCGGCACGCCAAAACCACCCGATAGTGTATTGGTTCCCGGAGCGCTGGTATTTTCTCCTCCAACTCATGCTGTACCTCTGAATAATCCATCAAGATGGTGGAGTTGGGTGCCCGGCGCAAGCTGGCGTCATCCTAACGGTCCCAAAAGTAATATAAAGGGAAAAGATAATTATCCTGTGATACAGGTAGCTTGGGAAGATGCCGCTGCCTATGCTAAATGGGCGGGAAAAAGGCTTCCCACTGAAGCAGAATGGGAATACGCAGCCAGAGGAGGTCTTAAAAATAAAACCTACCCTTGGGGAAATGAAAAACCGGAAATGGGTCAACCTAAGGCCAACACCTGGCAGGGACATTTTCCAAATCAAAATACAGATTGGGATCAATACAATGGAATCGCACCTGTTAAATCTTTTGCTCCTAACGGCTATGATCTGTATGATATGGCTGGGAATGTCTGGGAATGGACAAGTAATTGGTATGATGCAAAATACTATAAAAAATTAGCTGACCAAACAACTACCAATCCTCAGGGTCCTGCAATAAATCAAATATCCAATCATCCCAAAATGCCGATGAAAGCCATTAGAGGCGGCTCCTTTATGTGTAATAAATCTTATTGTAAAGGATACAGAGTAACCTCTAGGATGATGAGTTCTCCTGACTCCGGATTGGAAAACTTGGGATTCCGTTGTGTCAGTTCTTCTTAAAGACACTTTCTAAACGCCAGAAAACCAAATAATGAACTATTCTGCGAAAGCACTAATGACAGAATAACAATTTATCCCTTCTCTCTACATAAAAATGTTATCTTTGATTAGCGTAATCATTAATTTATGTCCAATTTCAAAAACACTTTAGTCCTCGGCGCTTCAGATAATCCCAATCGTTATAGCTATAAAGCAATCAAAATGCTTAGAGCACACGGACATACTGTCATCGGAATTGGGAAGAAAAAAGGAAAAGTATCGGATGTCACCTTTAACAATCTGCGCCCCCATCCAAACACTTTAGAAATAGATACGATAACGCTATACTTAAATCCTAAACATCAAGCGTTATACTACGACTATATACTCGCATTACACCCCGATAGAATTATTTTCAATCCCGGCGCCGAAAACCCGGAATTATATCGCCTCGCCAAAGAAAACAACATCATGCCCATAGAAGCCTGTACTCTTGTTTTACTCAGTACCGGACAATATTAACTCATCTTTAGAGAATGCCTTTCACTCAAACTTTCAAAATGAGATATATTTATATCTTATTAAATACTTAATCTCATTATAGAAATCGCGAAAGCTTAAAAATTGACTATTTTCACTTAGTTTCCAACTTTTATACATAATCCCATACTTATCCTCTCGTTGATTACTCAGGGGGGGGAGAAAATTAAAACATCTATACAATAATAACATCTACCATCATTATTATCACTCTGTTAAGCCAATGATAAATTCCCAAAAGGGCATTTTATTTTTATTAAAAATGACTACCTTGTAGGAGAAAACTTTCATTCAATTAAAAAAATACATATTCATGGCAAAAAATGTTTCAGACCTTTTAGTAGAAATGCTGGTAGATGCCGGCGTAAAAAGAGTATATGCCGTCACCGGTGATAGTCTAAATCCTGTAAATGATGCGATTAGAAGAGATGGTAGATTAAAATGGATTCATGTGCGACACGAAGAAGCGGGAGCCTACGCAGCTTCTATGGATGCAGAGTTAGAAGGGATAGGTTGCTGTATGGGAAGCAGCGGTCCGGGACACGTACATTTAGTGAACGGATTATATGATGCCAATCGTGCCGGCAATCCCGTGATAGCCATAGCCAGCACCATCAATACCGATAAATTGGGACAGGATAACTTTCAGGAAACCAACCCAATGAAGCTGTTTGATGATTGCAGCAAATATGTTTATACCGCAAGCACCCCAAAGCAATTTAGCCATATGATGCAGACTGCTATTCAACATGCTACGCAGGATCGCGGTGTTGCAGTGGTGGGCTTGCCGGGCGATGTTGCATCTGCTAAAACCAGCGAAATTCCAACTTCAACCCAAAATTATCGACCTAAAACAATCTTTCGCCCTACAGATGAAGATCTTCAAAAACTGGCTGATGTATTAAATAAAAATAAAAAAATCACCCTTTATTGTGGACATGGCTGTCGCTATGCCAAAGAAGAGGTTTTGTCATTAGCAGAAAAACTAAATGCGCCAATCACCTATTCATTTAGAGGGAAGATTTTCTTCGAAACGGATGACAATCCTTATAAAGCAGGCATGAATGGATTATTGGGACACAAATCAGGTTATGAAGCAATGAAAGAATCCAACGTACTGGTCATGTTGGGAACTGATTTCCCTTATTCCGAATTTCTTCCTGATGACAACATCATTGTTCAGGTGGACATTCAGCCGGAACGATTGGGACGCAGAGCCAAGGTAGATATAGGCTTGGCAGGAGATATAAAAGATACACTCAAAGCATTACTTCCTTTAATAAATGACCAATCGGAGGATCAATTTCTTAAAAAAAGCCAGAAAAAGTTTAAAAAAACAGAAGAGGATTTGATGATTTATGTCAAAAATAAAGGCAAAGAGAAAGAAATTCATCCAGAATACGTCGCCTACACCATTGATGAACTGGCAACAGACGATGCTATTTTTACGGTAGATACCGGAATGAGTGCCGTTTGGGCAGCAAGATTCCTCAAAGGGAAGAAAAATCGTTATCTCACTGGATCTTTTAATCATGGATCCATGGCAAATGCTATGCCGATGGCTATTGGTGCTTCTTTAAGTTGTCCGGACAGACAGGTCATTTCTTTCAGTGGAGATGGTGGAATTTCTATGCTTTTTGGAGATTTAATGACCATTGCTCAATATCAACTGCCGGTAAAAATTATTGTATTCAATAACCGTGTTTTAGGAATGGTAAAATTAGAAATGGAAGTGGCAGGTTACGAAGACTGGCAGACCGACATGGTTAACCCGCCTTTTGATGAGGTGGCCAAGCCTATGGGATTCAGCACCTTTAAAATTGAGCATCCTGATGAGGTTTCTTCTACAATGAAAAAAGCGCTTTCCACAGATGGACCAGTGCTCGTGAATGTCTATACTGATCCGGATGCGCTTGCTATGCCTCCACATGTGGATTTCGACCAAGTAAAAGGTTTCGCCAAGTCTATTACCCGATTATTAGTGGATGGAAAAACAGATGAAGTATTGGATATTGTTAAAAGTAACATTGGTCATCTGAAGTCGTTGTTGGGATAGGTCAAATTAGTCGTAAATTTGTTATTTGACTAATTAAAATACGGTTTATGTAAAATATTTATTATAAATATAAAATATATTACTTTATGGCAAAAATCTCAGGATTTTGCTATTCAGATTTATGATGGATTTTCGAACTCCAGGGATTGGAGGATTTAAAGATCACATTCAAAGATTTGTTGTTTCCATTTCTAACAATATTGCCGAAGGATTTGACCGATTGAGTGACCGAAAATTTATCAGATTCTTATTATTATGCAATTGCATTTTGCAGCGAGGTGAAATCAATGCTTTATCTTTCTAAAATTTAAAAAAATTGGGAAACCGACCTTCTAAGAAACAAGATGATTTACTTAACCAAGCCAACGAAATAGCTAAAATCATCCGTGGCTTAATGAACTCTTTAAGATGAGAGATAATCTAATACATTATATCTTCGACTTATGGACTTACCGACTCACAGCCTCAATCAAAACTATTCTCATAATCCTTCTTCACCACCTCCACTTTCTTAGCTACCCTGTCTTTCAAGCCCTGCTGAAAACCGACCAGATTATTATTTATTTTTTCATCGCTTACCCCAATAATTCTGACAGCCAGAAGACCGGCGTTTTTTGAAGCATTCAACGCTACTGTAGCCACGGGAATTCCATTAGGCATTTGTAAAATAGAAAGCACTGAATCCCAACCATCGATAGAATTAGAAGATTTTACAGGCACACCTATTACTGGCAACGTAGTTAGAGAAGCCACCATTCCCGGTAAATGAGCTGCACCTCCGGCTCCGGCAATAATCACACTCAAACCTCTTTCTTTTGCTGTTTTGGCATACTCAAACATCCTCTCCGGCGTTCGATGAGCAGAAACCACAGTGAGTTCATAATCTACATCTAATTCTTCAAGAATGTCAGCCGCCGGCTTCATTACAGGAAGATCACTATCGCTTCCCATGATAATTCCTACTTTCATTTTGTAACTACTTTTACTGTTTTATTTACTTTTTCAATATTTTTCTTTAGCTCTTCTAAGTCTTCATTTACCAGGGTCACATGTCCCATTTTTCTTCCCGGCCGTTTTTCAACTTTATTGTACCAATGTAAATACACGCCGGGAACATCCAATATTTTATCTTGATTTTCAATATAAGCAGGTCCATTCTCCCCTTCTGCTCCAATCAGATTAACCATGGCCGAAGTGCTGTATAATTTCGTACTTCCAAGAGGAAGTCCAGTCAATACCCGTAGCATTTGATCAAATTGTGAACTATAAGCGGCCTCTATGGTAGAATGCCCACTATTATGCACACGACAAGCCGTTTCATTCACCCAAATCGTTCGATCCTTATTTTGAAAAAGTTCTACTGCAAAGACCCCGGGTGAATCTAATGCAGTCACCACTTTCCTTCCTATTTTTCCGGCATTCTGCGCCAATTCTTCATCAATGGTAGAAGGCAGCAACAGATAATCCAACAAATTATATTCCTGATTGAAAACAAGCTCTACAATCGGATAACTTACCACATTCCCATTTCCATCCGAAACAACCACTACCGCCAATTCCTTCCCCATATCAGCCGGTGTTTCATAAATAGAAGGAACTTTCAACTGTTTATCTAAGTCATTTTTAGAAGCCAGATATTGCACTCCTTTTCCATCATATCCTCCTTTATTCGCTTTTTGAAAAACAGGATATTCTACCTCTTTATGAACCAAGTCTTCCCAATTTTCCAACGCAAAGGAAGGAGCCGTAGGAATATCATTTTTAATATAAAATTGCTTCTGTACAGATTTATCTTGGATGATAGCCAAGGCATTGGGATCCGGAACAACTCTTTTACCCAAAGATTTTAAATGGCGTAAAGCTTCCACATTCACATGTTCTATTTCAATACCTATGGCATCTAAATCCTTTCCAAAATCAACAACGGTCTGATAATCAGCAAAATCACCCTGAACAAAATGATGGCAATGCTTCGCACAGGAAGCATTTTCATTGGGATCTAACATGTGGATTTCAACCGGATATTGTAAGGCATTTTGCAAAAACATATACCCCAATTGTCCACCTCCTAAAATTCCTATTTTCATGAAAGCGAAGGTAAGTATTTTTCAGTATTCGGGAGCTTTAGGCTTTAAGGCTCAGACAATATAACTTAACAACAAAGACACTCCCAGCATTACCCCATAAATGGTATTCGCCTTGCCTGTATCTACCATTGCTGGTAACATTTCTGCCGACGTCTTTTTCCCTTTAAATTTTTTAATGGCACTAAAAGCCTTTATCATACTCAAGAAGGTAAGGAAAGACCACCAGGGCAGCATGCCCGATACAACAAAATAAATGGTTATTACATAAATAAAAACAAAAGCACCGGCTTCTAAGACAATGGCATTCCGACGACCTAAAAGAATAGCAATCGTCTTTCTCCCATTTTCTTTATCTCCTTTTAAATCTCGGATGTTATTAGCCAACAGCAAACAACTAATAAACAAAGCCGTAGGGATAGAGAGAAAAAGCACATCGGAAGTAACCCGCCCTGTTTGAATAAAATAGCTAATCCCGATAATCACCGTTCCCATCATAATACCGGCAAAAATTTCCCCGAAGGGAGTGTATGCTATGGGGTGTGGACCTCCGGTGTAAAGATATCCAACAATCATACATACAGAACCAACTACAGCAATCCACCAACTGGAAAACATACAGATAAAAACACCTAGAAGCACCGCTAATCCAAAAAATGCATACCCCAATCTCAACACTACCTTTGGGGCTATGCCATCCCTTATAATAGTCCCTCCAATCCCCACAGAATCCTCATTATCCAGTCCCCGCTTATAATCGAAATATTCATTAAACATGTTGGTCGCACTCTGAATCAGCATAGAAGCCAGTAACATGGCTACAAACAATGAAAAATCAAACACTCCATCAACTAACGCCAACATGGTACCTACAAAAACAGGAATAAAAGAAGCAGTTAAAGTGTGGGGTCTCAGCATACGCCACCAAACTTTTAAACGGTTATTTTTCATTACAAATTTCCTGCTTTTTTGAGTTTAGAAAACATATTTAAACCCACAAAGTTAGCAGGTTTTTGTTACTAGTAAACTTAACACTACTCTTTTTTTAGATAGATAACTATATTTACGTAAATTTGTGATAATTATGATGAACCATGATAAATACTGATATCAAAGAAACCCTCTCTGCTCTTAAGAAAGGCAAAATCATACTTTACCCTACTGATACCATATGGGGAATTGGATGTGATGCAACCAATGCTGAAGCAATCAATCGCATCTATCAGTTAAAACAAAGAGACGATAGCAAAAGCATGATTATTCTTACAGCCGAAAATAGAGATGTTTTGAAATATACTGCCAGCCCACATCCTGAAATATTTAACATTCTAGAAAATGCGACAAAGCCAACAACTATTATTTATGAAAATGCATTAGGATTGCCGGAAAATCTGATAAATGCAGATGGTAGTATCGCTATCAGAGTTGTTCAGGAACCTTTCTGTAAAGCCCTAATCAAAAGACTTGGACATCCTATTGTTTCCACCTCAGCAAACATAAGTGGACAGCCTCCGGCTCCATTTTTTTCTGCTATTTCCAGAGAAATTAAGGAAGGAGTTGAATACATTGTACAATATAGACAGGAAGATGAAACACCTGCCAGCCCTTCTCGTATCATCAAATTAAAAAACAACGGGGAAGTTGATATCATTCGTGAATAAACCGTGTAAACCTCAAAACTAAAACTTTTAACCGCTATTATGCCATTTAAAACAACCCCCTTTCCCGGATTATACATTTTCGAACCCACCGTATTTGAAGATAGCAGAGGCTATTTTTACGAAAGTTATAATGAAAAGACTTTCCAAAATTCCGATATCAACTACCGTTTTGTACAAGATAACCAAGCTTTATCTTCCTATGGTGTAGTGAGAGGTTTACATTTTCAAAAACCACCTTATGCGCAAACAAAATTATTACGCACTTTACAGGGGAGTATTTTAGACTTAGTGGTGGATATCAGAAAAGGATCTCCTACCTATAAACGGATATTTACCATAGAATTATCTGCAAAAAATAAAAAGCAATTGCTCGTACCCAAAGGTTTTGCCCATGGCTATTCGGTACTTACCCCAACCGCTGAAGTCTTCTATAAATGTGATGCATTTTACGAAAAATCTTCTGAAGGAGGTATCTCTATTTTTGATCATTCCTTAAATATAGACTGGCAAATTCCCAAAGATGAAATGATTCTTTCCGAAAAGGATCAAGATTACCCGACCTTAGATAAAATAATCTCTCCGTTTGTATATGAAGAGGCATAAAAACAATACTTAACCTTCTAATTTCTCCTTAACCACCCGCAATCCTTGTTGTAAAGAATGTGGTCTATAATTGAGTTCTTGTTCTGCCCTATTCAATAGAAAGCCCGTTTTTGCAGGTCGTTTTGCCTTCTGAGAAAAGGTTGAGGCATCTGCTCGCGTAATCAGAGACTGATCCAATTCAAAATAATCGGCCACTTCTAACGCGATTTCATAAGGAGTAACTACTTCTTTACCGGAAATATTATATACTCTTTCAGGAGCTTCTCCTTTTTCTTTTTTTACTATCACTAAACGACAGCCTTCCACCAAATCATCAACCAAGGTTGGTGTTCGCCATTGGTCATCCACAACATGAATCTGCTTTCCTGCTTCCAAACTTTTCTTCACCCATAAAACAATATTTGATCTGGCTTTATTTTCTGAAACACCATATACCAAAACAGTACGCAAGGTCGTAGAAGCTATATCAGCCCCTTCCAAAAACATTTCAGCAGCAAGTTTACTCACCCCATAGTAATTCAAGGGATTAGGCAATTCTTTTTCTGAATAGGGACCTTTAGCTCCATCAAAAATAAAATCTGTAGAAATAAAAATAAAATAGGCTTTCACTTTCCGTGCCGCTTTTACCAACCATTGGGTGGCAATTACATTTGTATCCCAGCATGTATTTTTATCTTCTTCACAACCATCTACCTGTGTCATTGCTGCCGCATGAATAACATAATCCGGATGTTCATCCAATAATACATCCTCCACTTGTTCCGGATCACAAATATCCAGGATTCGAAACCGATATCCCGTTTTATTCATTAATCTGTTTTCCCCTCTGGCAGTGGCCACTAATTCCCAATCCTTCTTATTCTTAAACTTTTGAACCAGATGTTCCCCTAATAATCCATTAGAGCCGGTGATAAGTATTTTAGGCATATTAAATCATTTTTGACAAAATAAATAAAAAAGCAACAACCCACCAGCAAATTGAATTTTATTGTATAGAATTTACAAAAGTGAGCCTAAAATGTTACTTTTGCATTTCGTTAGACAATTCATTTTTCTGATAAACAAGCATGAGTAAAATATCTAAAATCGCAGTAATTACCTCAGGTGGAGATGCACCGGGTATGAATGCGGCAATACGCGCCGTAGTAAGAACTGGAATATACAACGGATTAGAAGTATATGGTGTTAAATACGGTTATCGTGGCTTAATCTACGATGACATATTTAAAATGGACACCAAATCAGTGGCTAATATCATTCAAAGAGGGGGTACTGTTCTTAAAACGGCAAGAAGCAAAGAGTTCTACGAAAAAGAAGGTCGGGCTAAAGCCTATAAAAATGTAAAAAAACATGGTATAGACGGTATTATTATTATAGGCGGGGACGGTTCTTTCAAAGGAGCTCTGGCTTTTAGTCAGGAATATGACATTCCCTGTATTGGACTTCCGGGAACGATTGATAAAGACATGTCAGGCACTGATTTAACAATTGGATTTGATACAGCAGTAAATACGGCAGTAGATGCCATTGATAAAATCAGAGATACAGCAGATGCACATGATCGGCTCTTTATTGTAGAAGTAATGGGCAGGGATGCCGGCTATATTGCACTAAATAGTGGAATTTCTTCCGGCGCTGAACATATTCTGGTTCCTGAGAAAGAAACCAATGCAGAAGATATTATCGATAGTCTGAAGGCCAACCAGAGAAGACAAAAATTAGTTAATATTATTATTGTAGCCGAAGGAGTTGTCTCTTCTTGTAATGCTACTCAACTCACACAAATTATTAAAGAAAAAGCACCAAAATATGATACTAGACTTTGTATTTTAGGTCATATTCAACGCGGTGGCTCTCCTACCTATACTGATCGGTTGTTGGCCAGTGAACTGGGTTTCGCAGCTGTAGAATCCTTAATAAAGGAGCAAAAATCTTATATGATTGGCCGAATTAATAATGAATTGAAATATACGCCTCTGAAGGAAGCGACCAAAGCAAGTAAGGGAATCTCAGAAAAATGGTTTAGATTGGCCAATATCCTTGCAAGTTAAACTTAAAAAAACATTATGGATACTTCAAAAACACATTCTCAGAAAAATTTATCAAAGTACGTTCATCAGGATATGAACCACAAAGCCAGTAGGCAACACTCCTCTCACAAAACAAAAGTGGTTGCTACTGTAGGTCCTGCATGCGATTCTTACGAACAGCTGCTAAAATTAGTACAAACTGGTGTCAACGTCTTTAGACTCAACTTTTCACATGGAGATTGGGATAATAAGAAAGAGGTTATCCAGCATATCAAAAAGATTAATAAACTGGAACCTTATAACGTTGCTATTCTTTGTGACTTGCAGGGGCCAAAAATCAGAGTAGGGAAAATTAAGGATGAAGAATTAGATGCACAACCGGGCGATAAACTCATTTTCTCTAATGAAAACACTCCGGGCACTAAAGAAAACATCTATATTGCATATCACAATTTTCATAATGATGTCAAAGCAGGGGACTCCATTATGATTGATGATGGCAAAATAGAAGTAAAAGTACTGGAGGTAACAAAAGATAATAAGGTTGTTACTGAAGTACAATTAGGGGGTAAAATTCTTTCCAATAAAGGCGTCAACCTTCCCGATACACAAATTTCTTTACCTTCTTTAACTGAAAAAGACAAGAAGGATTTGGAATTTATTCTTACGCAGGATGTTGACTGGCTAGCGCTTTCTTTTGTTAGAAAAGTAAAGGATATTACCGAACTCAGAAAGAAACTGAATGCACACAATAGTCATTTAAAGATTATTGCTAAAATAGAAAAACCTGAAGCGGTAGAAAATATCAGAGAGATTATTTTAGAATCTGACGGTATCATGATTGCCCGAGGTGATTTGGGTGTAGAACTTCCGGTAGAGCAGGTTCCGATGATTCAAAAGAACATTATCCGCAAATGTATTCATCGTGCAAAACCCGTTATTGTGGCTACGCAGATGATGGAGAGCATGATGGAACGTTCTAAACCTAACAGAAGTGAGATTACAGACGTAGCAAATGCGGTAATGGAAGGAGCTGATGCAGTCATGTTGAGCGGAGAAACCGCCATGGGAAAACATCCGGCATTAGTGATAGAAACCATGACCAAAATTCTAGAAGAAGTAGAAAAAGAAAATGTTATCTACAACAGAAACCTCACTCCTCAATCCCACTCTCCTTCTTTTCTAAGTGACGCACTCTGTTATAATGGTTGTAGAATAGCCGATGATGTAAATGCAGATGCCTTAATAGGAATGACACAGTCGGGTTACACCGGATTCATTTTAAGTAGCTATCGTCCCAAAGCACCGCTATACGTATTTACTAAAGTAAAAACACTGGTCAATCAACTTAGCCTGAGTTGGGGAATTCGTGCATTCTATTACGATGAAGAAGTTAGCATAGATGATATTATCGAAGATGAACAAGAAATATTAAAAGAAAGAGGTTTTATTAGCAAAGGGGATGTTGTAGTCAATACAGGAAGCATGCCCATTGAAAAACATCTTCCAACAAACATGTTGAAGATTAGTAAAATGAGCTAGAAAATCTAAATCAGAAACCAAAATCCGGAAGTAAAATATTTATTTCCGGATTTTTTTGTGGTTAGTAAAATGAAAAACACAAAGCGTAAAGCTTGCTTTCATAGAACGCCGATGACACGGATGACAATGATTTGCGCTGTTCTTGTTATCTGCGTGCGCCATTTTAAATTGGACTAGCATTACCTTCCTTCTCAAATATACCTTCTAAAATCTCAAGTTGTTTCACGCTGGGTTTGGTATAAAAAACGCCATTCTCTTTTCCTTCACGCATGCCTCTCAAAAAGAGATATAACACGCCTCCGAAATCCTTTTCATAATTAAATCCTTCTCTCAATCTACTTTCCAAATATTTCTTAGCAGCATAAGTATAAAGCAAATACTGCAAATGATAATTGCTTTCTGTCATTGCCTGCTCCAGATATTCTGGAGCATAGTCTTCAACCTGCGACCCCAAGTAATTGGATTTCCAATCTAGAATGTAATATCTACCCTCATACTGAAAAAATAAATCAATG